>NZ_CP144906.1:4165000-4465000 GCF_036699995.1 Clostridium beijerinckii
CATATTCGAAGTTGATTTTTATATATCCTTTATGTGAGTTAATTATTTGTTGTACATTGTACAATCCATAACCTCTTGTACCTATATTTTTAGTAGAATAACCTCTTGTAAACATCTCATTTAAATTAAGATCACTAGAATTTACTATTTGATTTTTAACTATTAAATGAGATGCATTTTTTTCATTTAAAATTCTAACTTCAATATTTTTTTTAATACATTTTTCCTTCATTACCTCATCAAATGCATTATTTAATAAATTATTTAGTACATTAGATATTTCATGATAACTCAATATATTATCTAAAACATTATTTTCTATCTTGTATTGGAAATTAACATTATCTTTTTTTGCTTTGCATATATTTCTGTATATTATAGATCTTACAACTATATTATCAATGTATATAAGTTCATTTACTTTATTATCATACGTATCTTCATCTTTGATATAATTAGTAATTGCTGATTTCAGATCCTTATTATCTACAACTTCTACTATCCCTCTTATTGTATTTTTATAATTAATAAAATCATGCTGCCTTTGTTTTATCTCTTGGATTATTTCATCAATGACGGCATTATATTCATTAGACAGTTTTAACTTTTCTTTTTCCCTTATTACTTTCATAATATATAAATATGTTAAAATCTGAGAAATTACTAATACACTCAATATTAATGTTGCAATAAATAAGTTATTTAAAATCATTTTATTGTCATAATTCCAAATAATTTTAAAAACCACAGCATATATTCCACATGTTAAAATTAGATAAATTAAAATATTACTATCTATCTTTTCAAAAGAAAATGTCTTATTTAAAAAGCTTACTTTTGAAAAAATGATTATGCAAATTAATGTTATTAATTCTATAATTATTATTCCAAAATTATTATTATAAAAAAGTTTATCGACAATTAAAGAAAGCATTAACTGTAAGCTAATCTCTACAAGTAATACAAAAAGAAATCCTAATATAATTTCTTTTAAACCTATCTTGTATATGGCTTTAATTACTACAACAATCATTATATATGTAATAATAAAGTTTACTCCTAATTGTTCAACAATTGTGGTTAAAATAGATACGATAAGTATAATAGATAACAGTTTAGCTATATTATTATTTTTCTTATTTAAAGCTGCCCATAAATAAATTATATTAAATGTATCCAAGCTATTTATAATAAAACTATTTAACATATTATCACTTTTCCTTTTTTAAATTCAGACATAATGCTATTTTTAAATTTGTATCCTAAAAATGCTGTCTTGCTGCATTCATTAAAATATACTTCACTAAGTTTAACGTCTAGTTTTTCTATTTTGTATATATAATTCGTGTTTATTGCAAATGCTCTATGGCTTTGAACTATATAATTGCTATCAATTAACTGCAATATTTTTTTTAAACTTATGTTATATGCAGTATAAACTCCATTGTAAGTATTAATATCGCAGTTTTTACCATCAACTTCTATAAATATAATATCATTTACCTTTATTCCAACGTACACGCCATTTTTTAATGTGATTACAATCTCTTTATCTTTTTCCTTGCTATAATTATCAACTTTGTTATTCAAATCACTTGTTTCATTAAGAATAATCTTATTCAACATAGCTTGTACATCATTTTTATCATATGGTTTTACAATATAGTCATAACAATGGGTTTGTTTAAATGCTTGGGTTATATATTCCATGTGTGTTGTTAAAAATATGATTTGCCTAAATTCGTATTTAGCTATGCTTCTAATCTTCATAGCAAGATCCAATCCTGAAGATTGTTTTAAACTGATGTCTATTAAAAACATATTAATATCATTATTCAAAATTATTTCTAATGCTGACATCTCGCTATCAGCCTCATAAATTTCTACAAAGTCACATACAGATAATATCATTCTCTTTAAAATGTCTCTTTGTATAGAATCATCCTCTACTATAATAATAGAATACAAAAGTACCACTCTCCAATCCATATACAATCTAAAAAATATGTCAATAATACTGTCTCATATAATCATGAGGTTAAAGGCTAATTTCACTTAATCTTATTTTTTATTAGATTATTAAAACGCCTCTACCTATATAATACAATATTATATAATTATATACAATTATCCCACTTTTGTGTAATTTTTATTTATTATTCTTTAAAGGCAGTGATAAAACGTGCTGTATAGACTATTTAATCTAATACAGCACGTTTTAATTATAATTATTCTTATTAAATTTTTTCTAAAATTAATTATATAAAAGTCACTATTTTTTCAGAAACAAATCCATCTAATTGCCCATTTCCTTTATACTATAATCTGCATATGAAGCATACTCAGTTTTGGGATATTTATCTTTTACCTGCCTAAAATATGTAAGAGCATTTGAATAATCATTTGTCTCTTTATAGCATGTTCCTATTTGATACATTAACCAAGGCATAATATCTATGTCAGAATCAATTTGTGAAGTCATTTTTAATTTAGGAAGTGCTTCCGCATACTTTTTTTGTTTATATAGCTTATTTCCATCATTGTATATAGGCCAGATTCCACTTATTTTTAAATCTTGCCACAATTTATCATACTTCACTTTCGTATCATTATCAAAATTTTCATTCTTCAAATTTATTAAATCCTCAGCTGCCATTTCATATTTTCCATCTCCAATTGATTTCTCAGCATCATTTAGCATACCCACGATACTATCTTTATAGCTATCGCTTTTTATTTTCTGATCTTCTGAATCTATTTTAGCTTTCTCACTACTTTCAAGATTTACCATGTTCTCTTCTAACGAATCATCTACTTTGTTCTGATCTTTATCAACTTCCTCTTGCTTTACTATTAGTTTATTATTTATACTAAGCTTATGCAAAAATTCTTGAGTTTCGATAGGAACCTTCGCTATTGCTATCTGAATAAACTTTGGATAAAAATAATTCATTACAATACCGCCCATAATGATTAATGTGCTTAATATAACCATAATTATTTTCCCTGTCGAACGCTTTGGTTTTGTAGAGTACTCATTCCATATATCACTATTAATATGATTTATAACCTCCATATTATTTACATTTCTTCCTCTAGATGATTTTATTTTTAGGCTTTGTATATAATCATTTGCTAAACTATCGTATATAGCGTATTTTTTGAGTTTCTTAAAGACCTTTTCTGCATTTCTATATTGCTTCATGCTAACATAGCACAATCCAATAAGCTTAATTGCATCTGAGAACCCCTTATTATAAGATAAAGCTTTTTTCAAATCATTTACAGCCAACTCAAAGTTGCTTTTTTTTATTTCTCCTATTGCCGAATTATATAGAATAATGGATTTCTTAATGTCATTATTAATCTTATATCTATTCAATTCCATTTCCTTTATATTGATTGGATTTATTTTTTTAATCTCCATCTCAAAATTAACCAAATAATTACCTCCTAAAATATTACATAATAATACATTAATGTTTAAACAATAATATCCTCCCATTAAAATCAGAAAAACTTTGCATTTGCATTTAAAATTTAATTTATTTCTATGTATAAATCTTAGCAAATTATGTAATATAATTCAATATAAAGTCTTATTGGAAAAATATTTTTCAAGATATTTTAAATGTACACAAAATTATTTAATATCTTCTTTTTGAAAATAGTATAAAAAACTTAAGACTATGTATAAGTTTAAAACAATTCTTTCCTATACATAGTCTTTTTTCGCTTCCAAATAATCTTTTATTATAAGTAATTTCTTTAATTTAAATTTTGCCTGATTCCAATTCGTATTCCTTGAGGAAACTTAAACACCTCATACGGATCATATTTCAATTTAACTTCTCTTAATTTCTCTAAATTTTCGCCATAATACTCTTTTTCATATTCCTCAATATCTGCACATGGAAAATTAATATATGAACCTGTTGTTATACTATTTATGTATTCAAGCTTTTCTTTAACCCATTCTATATTCATAGGTGCACATTCAGCTTCTTCCCAAACAGATTGAAGTCCCATTATAAATTTCGCATCTCTATAATAAAAAGCTGTATCATTTTTATCTTTTTCCATAATTGCTCCACCTAATCCATATAGAGAAACAGCTGCATATACTGCACCTTTAGCCCTCTCTTCAACAAGTTCTATGATTTTTTTCATTTCACTTCTACTATAATCCTTATATACGAATCTTCCTGCCGATTTATATTTTTCATATGGAGGATGACTATCTTGAATTCTTCTATTTACATCTAAGACTGAAGTATAGTTAAAATCAAATACTCCTTTTTTAGAAATATTCTTAAAGTCGCCTAAAATTACATCTGCCTCTTCTCTGGTACCATATAATATTCCTGTAATTCTGACTCCTCTTCCTTTTATTTTTGAATTATATATCCCCATCTTTAAATTAACTCTTTTATTTAAACTCATATATAAATGTGTCCAAGTCTCAAATATATCTAATATCTCATGATCATCAGCACCTATATAATCTATATCTATTAAAGTTGCCATCTTAATTTTCTCAGGAAGTTTAAATATCATGCTAGTAACTACTCCAAAATTTCCTCCACCAGCACCTCTTAAAGCCCAAAACAAGTCTGTATTAGATTTATCTGTAGCAACTATTCTTTCCCCCTTATAGTCTATCAATTCAATTTCAAGTAAGTTATCAGAGGCTAATCCAAGTAATCTATTTGAATAACCCCATCCGCCGCCTAAAGTTAGTCCAGAAACCCCAACCGTTGGACATCCTCCTCCTGGAAATGGATAGCCTAGTTCTCCCAAAACCTCGTAAAGTTCCCTATTCCTAACTCCGCCTTGTATTTTTACTATTCCTATTTCTTCATCTACAATAATCGCATTCATTTTACTAATATCAATGACCAAAGCATCATTCCCTATTGAATATCCCTCGTAGTGATGTCTGCCTGACCTTATTCTAATTTCTACTGAATGCAATTTAGCCCAAGTTATTGCATTTATGATATCATCATTAGTATGGCAATATACAATTGCTAATGGATATTTTTCTATAGCTCTATTCCAAGCTTTTCGTTCTTCTTCATAACTAAATTCCTCTTTTGTAATGATATCTCCGGTCAATCCTCTGTAATCAAAATCTATCAAGTCTATCACCTTCTACTTTTCTGCAAATTATTTCATCTACTTCCATAATAACATATTATATTTTTTATAATAAGCGTATTCTATCTAATAAAATACTTTTTTTATACAATCTTTTGATATAAAAATAAAATTTATATAACCCTACCATGAATTTCATAGTATCAAATATATCCTTTAGGATATGCTAATATCATAAAGGATATAACAGTTAAGCAAACAAATATGTTTGAAAAACAATATATTTGTTTTTCAGAATTTAATACAAGTCAAAAGACTTGTATTAAGATTAGATGCGATTTTATAGGGTTAGGAAAAGTCTTATTATAGTAGATTAATTTTATTATAATAAGATTCCAACTTATCTTATAAGGTCAAGCTAAGATTATATTTGGTAGTGTAATAATCATATATAGTCAAAAGATTATATATGGTCGTGTAAGTATCTTATTTAGTCGAACAAAATATTAATATGGGTATTGCACTGTTTAATTATGGTCGAAAGATTATAATTAGATACTAAGTTATCCATATTAGTGTGAGTTATACTGTTATATTCTTTATTTAATGGCCATAGGTAAATTTACATAAATTTACTTATGGCTTTTATTTCTACTCATTTCCTATAACAAATCCTTCTTTGCCTTCTAACTATCCATACAATAAAGTTTTTTCCATATACCAATAAAAGTACATGGGAATAAGTTACTTTTAGTAAATCTTCACATGTACTTTTATTTTATGTTGGAATATTTGCAAATAATAAAATTCATACAAATTATTTTTAAAGGTAATTTTTCTTAGTTATTTATTAATTTAATTTTGCCAGAAAAAATATACAACTTAAATTCAAAGTTATAAGTTAATCAATATACAAATCTAGTTCTATTTTTCTGCTAATTTAACTAATTGTTCACCGAATTCTTCTGCTTTCATATCTGGTACCCATAGCCCAGATTGTGCATCCTTCTTAAATTTATAGGTACCCTTATTGGTCTCAGATGAAGGTTTAGCGCTACCTAATTCAGCTAATAAATTTTCTATATATTTATCTTTAAATTTATTAATTGCTTCTTTTTGATCAGTAATGCCTAAGGCAATGGTTGAATCCTGTGCATCATTAGTTGCTTTGGTATCCATTGCATTAAAATCAATGTATGGTGTTGTTATTGTTATTGTTGCTTCACTTCCATTTTCAGAACCTGCCTCAACAGTTGCATCTAATGACTTTAATGCGTTATATTGAGCTTCTGTTATCTTGTCCAATTCTTCATCTGAAATAAGAATCCCAGCCTTAGTAAAATTCATTCTAGTTTGGTTTTTAGTTGCATCCATTTGAGTCTTGATTATGTTATTAGCATCATCTTCTTTAATGCCAAACTTACCTATATCTGTTTTATCATGTTTTATTAAAAAGTTGAAAAAGAACTTTCCACTTTCACTAGCAGTTGGTTTTTTGCTGCATCCAGCTGTTGTCAGTATAATTCCTATACATAATAAAGTAATTAGCATTAATACAATTTTTTTATTAATTTTCATTTTAAATTTTACCCCTTTTTTATTTTTTGTAAAACTTTAAAAATAAAGTATCTAATGTTTTATTTTTACAAATTTCCACTTAAATATTATATCATAGAGATTCTCAATTTCAATAAGTACTGCTTATATCTAGACTAAGAAAAATAAGTGTAAATTTAGTATTTTTTATATCATTTTTAATTTAAGAATCTATTAATCTTAACTATATATCAACCTCTTATATCTGCTTCAGAATTTTCTTTAAATAAAATTTTATCCGAATTCAATTCAGTTTCATCATGTATATATGGCTTTTTCCTAAATACCCTTATCACTTTACCAAATAGACCTACTATACCGGCTAAAACAAATATCCATGCTTTCTTAAATATTATTAGTATTTTGTTAAGCAAACCTGTCTTAGACACTGTACCTCCAACAATTAGTGCTGCCAATCCTACTTCCGCTACTTTATCACCTTTTATGTAGCCTGAGTATATTTTTCCTTCTTTATAAGCATAATTTTTAATAATATTTTCTAACTTAGGTTTAACTGCTGCCATTAATTCCTTTGTATCTTCTCCATCCGCAAAAATGTACTCACTAGGCAGATTTAATTTCGCTAAGTCAGTTCCTACATTTACAGTCTTCGAACCTTTAGTCCAATTTATTCCTGGAACACCTATTGAATCATAAGCATATGAGATAATTGGAATAAACGTAAATATAGTTAAAGCTGCTAATGTTCTTAATATTTTTTTCAACATTTTTATCCCCCTATGTACTAAGTTACATTTCTTATTCTAAAGTTATTTTCATTTGTTGTATATTATACTTTTGTATACTTTTTCGCTTTCAAATAATACAGGGATTATGTAGAGAAATATATTCTATAATTAGAAATATATTGAGATATTTAAAGTTGATCATCTAGAAAAAATTCAAGAATTAATAGAAAAAAGTATCATTACTAGTTTACAATTCGTCCACCATTTTTATCGCTAATGTCAGCGCAGTATCACCTGCAGCTATTTCCCTGAAGCAATCTCTACCTTTTCTTTGGGATCCATATCATAACAACACAACTACGTAAAAAATCATGGTAATATTTACAATTCAAATTCATCCTCTTAACTCCGTATATTTAATTAAGTTATGCAAATACTAACTTCGAATGATTTATATAGGAGGTGTTAAATATGCCAGGAACAGCTAAACAATATGTTGATCAAAGCGTCTCTTCTTGTAAAGATACTATTAACTCACTACAACAAGCACTTAGCTCTGCAGAAAAACAAGATAATAAGAATAAAATTCAACAAGCAATAAACTCTCTTAATTCTGCATGCCAACAATTATCTGAGTATCAAGACTAATTCAAACTTAGATGTATTGTTAACAATATAATAAACCACTTTATTCTGATTAATTTAGAATAAAGTGGTTTATTATCTTTTATCTTAAATATTTCTTAAAGTTATACTTTATAAAACATAAAATTAATATAATCAGACTTATTAGAAATAGCTGTTATATCAAAACCATGATTCTTTAACAGATTTATCACAGCATTAAAATCTTATGCCAAATTTCTTTTAACAACTTCTTTTGTTTCTGCTTTTGATTTAAGTCCTTTATGAATCAACCAAAGCATAATGAACCATACAGGTGTTACAAATAGAGCTACACGAGTTTCATTATTAAATGCTAATGTAATTATAACAAAAGCTAAAAATGCTAGGATTATATAGTTCATAATTGGGTAAAGTGGCATTTTAAATTTGTTCTTAGCTGCAAGTTCAGGATTAGTTTTGCGATATTTCAAATGGCAAACAACAATAATTGCCCAAATAAAGATAAAACAAAATGTTGATATACTTGTAATTAGAACAAATACTCCTTCTGGCATAATGTAATTCAAAATAACTGAAATCAAGATAACAATTGCTGAAAACATTGTGGAATTAGCA
The DNA here is from genome assembly GCF_036699995.1 of Clostridium beijerinckii. Lineage (NCBI taxonomy): Bacteria > Bacillati > Bacillota > Clostridia > Eubacteriales > Clostridiaceae > Clostridium > Clostridium beijerinckii. The sequence continues at coordinate 4,173,628 of NZ_CP144906.1, forward strand.
GGTACTTGATTAGAAGTTAATTTATTCATCGACTCTGGCGCATTACCTTCTTTTGCAAGAGAATAAACCATACGGCTTGTACTGAAGATGCCGCTGTTACATGCAGAAGCAGCTGATGTTAATACAACGAAATTTACAATACTTGCTGCTGCAGCAATTCCCACTGCTGAAAACACTTGAACAAATGGACTTTTATCCGGATTAATTGAAGTCCATGGATATATGCTCATGATAATAAAAAGTGCTCCAACATAGAAAATAATAATTCTAATCGGAATATTATTAATAGCCTTTGGAATAACACGTTCTGGATCTTCTGTTTCACCAGCTGTAAGTCCTACTAATTCAATTCCAGTAAAAGCAAACACAACCATTTGGAATGAAAGAATAAATCCAGTTGCACCCTTTGGAAACAATCCGCCATGACTCCAAAGATTTGTAAAGCTAGCTGCACCAGCATCTGTAGAAAATCCTTTAATAACCATAAATATACCTATTATAATTAGAGCTAAAATTGCAACAACTTTAATTAAAGCAAACCAGAACTCCATTTCGCCGAATAACTTTACTGCTGTAAGGTTCATAATCAATAAAACGATAAGAATTATAAGACTTGGAACCCATTGAGCTACATTCGGGAACCAGTATTGTATATAAAGACCTGCAGCAGTTACATCCGCCATCGCAAGTGAAATCCAACAAAACCAGTAAGTCCATCCAGTAATAAATGCTGCTCTCTCTCCTAAATAATCATATACAAAATCTACAAATGAATGATAGTTTAAATTAGAAAGTAATAATTCCCCAAGGGCACGCATAATAAAAAAACAAATTATTCCTGTTATCATATACGCAAACAATATAGATGGTCCTGCTAAGTGAATAGACCTTCCTGAACCAAGGAATAATCCAGTACCGATTGCTCCTCCAATTGCGAGTAATTGAACATGACGATTTTTTAGTCCTCTTGATAAGTTTTGATTTTCTGATTTTAATTGATCCATTTTATCCCTCCATCTTAGTTAAAAGGCATGTACTAAAAAGCCCTTTACTAATATAAATATTTTGTGATTTGAGATATAAATGGGAATAGATAAGATCTAAATGAAGTAATCTATAATATATTACTTTGATAAGATATGTTATCTGTCCCCTGTCCTTTTACCTGAGAGTTTCGCCTTTACAGCTTTCTCCTTCGGTGCTCTTTTCGAGTCTCTCCAAGGTTTCATCCAATAGCGGTCATCTCTAATTAAATAGGTACCTGAAAGATTTACTTCTTCGGTGAATGACTATAGTCATTACTCTCCCGCTATCTTCATCTGAACTTTTAGATTTTACTGTTATATAGTAATACATTTTTAATAAAGTTGCAACATTTTTTTCATTTTAATCAGAATTCTTAAGTATTTTTATCATAATTTTAAAACCATAACAAAAAGAACCCTATTTCTAGAGTTCCTAATTTTTGATATTTTATGTATCACTAAATATTTTTCCTTAACTCACATTATTTATCTTCTTTTATATAGAAATGATTTGGATATCGCTCTTTTTTAAGTTCCTTTTCAGTCCCCAATTCACACGCCATGGTGAAATAATCAACCTTGTAATTAATATGTTCCATATATTTATTTAATTCATCTATCTTCTTTTGAACATTTTCCCTGTGCTTTAATATTAACTCCAACCTTTTATATAATGTACAATCACCTTGGCTATTTAAAACAACGAATTCTTTTATCTGCTCAATGGGCATAATAGAATATTTCATAGTTTCTCTCCTTATACTAGAAATTTCTAAGATACATTATACGCCAAAATCACTATTTTTAGAATCGAAAGAAAAAGAAAATGTATACATAAAACTTATTTTTTACCCATATCCTAGTTAGCACTTATTTCATCAATCATCCTTAGCTCTTCATCTGTGAATTCAATCTTATGAACTATACCCACATTTTCAATAATTTGCGATGGTTTTGATGCTCCTATAAGTACACTTGTTACTTCTGAATCTTTTAATACCCAGCTAAGTGCCATTTGAGCAAGAGTTTGCCCTCTATTCAAAGCAATATTATTTAATCTCCTAATTTGATCTAATTTCTTCTCTGTCAATATATCTTGTTTCAAGAACCTTCCATCTACTTTTATTCTGCTATCGTCTGGAATTCCATTTAAATACTTATCTGTTAATGTTCCTTGTGCCAAGGGACTAAATGCTATAATTCCTTTTCCACTTTCCTTTGCTGCTCTTTTAAGTCCATTGTTTTCAATAGTTCTATCAAATATAGAGTATCTATTTTGATTAATTATAAATGGACATTTTAACTCATTTAAAATTGCAGCTGCCTTTTTCATTGTCTCTCCATTATAATTCGAAATTCCTGCATAAAGTGCTTTTCCACTTTTTACAGCTGTATCAAGAGCCATCATAGATTCTTCTAATGGAGTATCAGGATCCATTCGATGATGATAGAATATATCTACATATTCCAATCCCATACGCTTTAAACTCTGATCCAAACTCGCTAATATATATTTACGACTTCCCCAGTCTCCATAAGGCCCTTCCCACATCTTATAACCTGCTTTTGTACTAATTAATAATTCATCACGATATGTCGCTAAATCGTCTCTTAAAATACGTCCAAAATTTTCTTCTGCACTTCCCGGAACTGGCCCATAGTTGTTTGCTAAATCAAAATGAGTTATACCATTATTAAAAGCAGTAAAACATAATTCTTTCATGTTATTATAATCTGCATTGCTTCCAAAATTATGCCAAAGGCCAAAGGATATCATAGGAAGCTTTAAACCACTTTCCCCACATTTACTATACTTCATCTCATTATATCTATTTTTTGATGCTTGATATTTCATTCTCTCAACTCCTTTGTTTTTATAACTTTACTTTAACACTTAAAGTTAACTTTAAGTCAATATTACATTTTTATATTATTTCTAAAATGAAAAGTTAATTTCTTGTTTGAAAGGGTAAATTCATCTTAGCCGAAGTTAGTCTTGCACTATTTGGGGATAATGGGACTTAAGTCTTGCATTTTCAACAATTATTAAAGATCAAGAATTTACTTATTCACTTAATGATTTTTAGATTGTTTAAAATATATTATGCAAAAATAAACTACCTAAATCAGAACTATCATAAACATTTAGTATTTTATATTGCATAATATATATTTTCATTTAAATTGAATTGTATACCTAATTAGCATTTGGATAAACTGAAGTATCCCATGAATGATCTGCACTTATTTCTTGGTCTGTTAAGTTATAATAGTCGTATTGTATAACATCACCGTAATTAGATACAGGATCATCCCACGTACAGTCCACATGACGCCATTTGTTATTTATATAAACCAAGTTCCATGCATGGGCCTGTCCATCAGCAGTACCCTCTACAACCATTGATTTAATTCCTGCAACAGTAAACATTTTTTGAGCTAAAAGAGAATATCCCTCGCAGACTCCAGTATGTTTAATTAGAGTATTATAGGGATCATATATAGTTAAAGATTGATCATATTTTGTATTATTTATTATCCAATCATGTATCGCACGTTCTTTGTCTGGCTGACTCATGCTATCTGGAGCAATCTGTGCAACTATAGATCTCACTTTCGAATCCAAATCTGCTTCCATTCCTGCTGTCATTTTATAATTGCATTTAACCTGTATTCCAATATTACCTGATCCATCACTTGTCATGGTTACATCGTAATCAGATACATTAAACATTTCATAAGAGTTAGTGATTTTCAACTTACTTATTTCATCTTTAATAATATTTTCTAGGTTGTTAATATCCACACCACTACTTGGACACTCTATATAAAATGATGGATTTTGAATACTGACATTCTTTAATATTTCTTGTCCTATTAATGTATTTACTGAGTCAATCCACACTCCTCTAGAATTCAAGTAATATCCATCAATAGTAGTATTCTGTGCCATATATCCATTTTGGTAGAAATAATACCAAAAGCCATCTATCTTTCTCCATCCAATGGCATATGAATTACCTTCTGTATACCACCAGCCCTTATAATTAGATTTCCATTCTGCTGAAACTCCTATTGGGGTTAGCGCTGTAATCGACGCTGCAACCAATGTACAAATAATGATATTTCTTAATCTTAGACTTTTCATTTTATTCCTCCCTTCAATACTTATAACATAATTGTATATTACTTCATCTTTTTTTCAAATATGTTACAAAACAGTTTTACACAAAAAATCTAGTCATTGTATTTATATTTTACTATACAGGTTTAAATGTTTATTTTTCAATATTATAAAATTGCAATTAAATAATGTTAATTAGAAAATAGAGCCAGTATTCTAACATCTATGATACTAGCTCTATTTTTATGTTTATTTATTTTTAGATATATCCCGAATATTTTAATAAAATACGCATAGTTAAAAATTATGCATTTCAAATTCCCAATATATAATTTCTATAACATTCATATGCACATTAAGAATATGTACATAGTTATATGATTATTTTAGTACCCCAAAATTAATCTTTGCCTGCACTCTGATCTTTGATATGATGACATCTTTAATATATTTTCTTCCATCCATTTTCGCTGTTCATAAGAAAATCTTTTTCCAAAGAATAACATAAATTGATTGTCATAATTATCTCCTACTAATCCATAGGTAGATTGAGTAAATTTAATAAACCCAAGAGTCTCTAGCAATGCTGTATCATGAAGATAAATTGATTTCTCCTGATCAAACATTTCTAATCCCAATTCTTTTTCTAACCTGGATGCTAAAAGATTATGTTTAGATTCACCACATTCATAAAATTTTCCATCTCTTGATAACCAACCACATATGCCTGTTTCACTCATTCACTTAATAGGATAGATACTTATTATCTAGATTGTACCTTCCTATTTTACACCTCACTCTCTTGCATAATAATATGAATATATTATTGCTAATTTTTATGTTTAAGCAGCGTTTTCATTCTGTAAACCAAGAAAATTCAGCATATTAGTATAAAAAAACTTTTACTTTAAATTTAATATATTTCATAAATTCTATATTTCCACAAAAATGTTCAAATTCCTCTATTTTAAATGGTGTAATGATACATGAAATTAATGGATTGATATATCAAGTTTACCAATCAATCATATAAGTGACATGCAATAAAATGCTCACCTTCAATTTCTTTAAAAACAGGAATTTCATTTTTGCATCGCTCATATGCATATACGCAGCGATTGCAAAATTTACACCCATTTTCTCTATCTTTCAATGTTATCTCTGATTCTTTTATACTAAGCCTCTGCTTTCGCAATTTTGGATGACTAACCGGCATAGATTCAAGTAACATTTTTGTATATGGATGCATCGGATTATCAAATAAATCTTTTTTTTCAGCTAACTCAACAATGTTCCCTAAATACATAACTGCAATTCTATCACAGAAATATTTTACAACGCCTAAGTCATGAGATATAAACAAAAAAGTTAGTAGATATCGTGTTTTTAATTCATTCAGTAAATTTATAATCTGTGCTTGAATAGAAACATCTAATGCAGCTACTGGTTCGTCTGCAACCACAAATTTAGGCTGAACAGCCAAAGCCCTAGCAATTCCTATTCGTTGACGTTGACCACCACTAAATTCATGAGGATATCGATTTATAGCTTCTTTATCCATACCACAAATCCTTAAGTATTCTTCTGCTATATTAAATGCATCTTTCCCATGTATCAATCTATGTTTCTTAATTCCTTCTGCTATAATTTGTCCAACTTTCATTCTTTTATCTAAACTAGCAAATGGATCTTGAAAAATAATCTGCATATCTTTTCTTAATCTGCACATTTCTTTGTTACTAATTGATTTCTTATTTTCAACATCAAATAAAGTCTTATCTTCAAATATTACTTTTCCACCATCAGCATCTATTAATTTCAATATAGTTCTGGCTGTTGTAGACTTTCCACATCCTGATTCTCCTACCAACGCAAAACATTCTCCCTTTTTTATTGAGAATGAAATATCATTTACCGCATCTAAAACAATCTTTTCTCTTCCCAAAAAGCTTTTTTCAATTACATATTTCTTTCTAATCCGATCTACCTCTAAAATGGTGTCAATCAAAATCCTTTCCCTCCTCATATAACCAACATGCTACTTTATGATTATCTCTAATATTAAATAATGGTGGAATTTCGCTTTCGCATTTTACACAAAACTTTTTAGAACATCTATTACTAAATCGGCACCCTGAGGGCATATCTGATAAAGATGGTACTATTCCTTCAATACTTTTTAGAGGTTTTCCACTTTCACACCTATGCGGTTGTGACTCCAATAATCCAAGAGTATAAGGATGTCTAGCATTATCGAATAACTCATATACATTACATTGCTCAACCACCTTTCCTCCGTACAATACCATAACTTCATCACAGACTTCAGCAACTACCGATAAATCATGGGTAATAAACAAAATAGATATTTTAACTTTATTATTTAATTCTTTTAATAGAAATAGAATTTGAGCCTGAATAGTTACATCTAGCGCTGTTGTAGGTTCATCTGCGATTAATATTTCTGGTTCACAGCTTAGAGCCATTGCAATCATTACTCTCTGACGCATCCCTCCACTCAAGTTGTGTGGATAAGAATTATAAACTTTTTCTGGATTTGGAATATGGACTGCTCTAAGAATCTCAATTACCTTCTCCTTAAGTGCTCTCCCATACAAACTTTTATGTATCTTTAGCGGCTCTGCTATTTGCCTTCCTATTTTAAATACTGGATTTAACGAAGTCATTGGTTCTTGAAATATCATAGATATTTCATTTCCACGAAAATATTCAAATTGTTTTTCTGTAAACTTACTTAAATCATTTCCATTAAATAATATTTCTCCATTTTCAATCTTACTTATCTTATCTGGTAGCAGTCCCATGATAGATAAAGCTAAAGTACTCTTACCACAACCAGATTCCCCAATAATTCCTAATATTCTGCCCTTCTCAAAAGCAAAGCTTACATCATCTACAGCTATTACTTTATCTTTTCCTTCCCCAAAACTAACAGATAGATTATTAATACGGAGAATTTGTTTATCCATATTTGCACCCCTCCTATATATTCAGGTACTGTCAAAGTTTTTTATCTAACTAAGGCAGCAACCCTTTAATTTTTCTTATTTTTTATATAAATAACTTGCCACCCCCAAAAAGTTAAGATATTTTATACTTGCAAAACAAAAACACTGAACTAAAAAAGGAGGCAAGCTATTACCATGATTAATAAGTTTCTTCTTGAAACTGTAATTTATCTTATTGAAATTATAAAGTATCTCATGACTTTGCTGGTTGGCAAAAACTTGCTTAAAAGCATTTCGGACGAACCTGTTAAGAAAGAATACCGAAAGCTTCAAGTAGATGATCAACCAATCTTTGATGTTCCCGAAAAACTTAACTATAAGCTTCTAATAGCTGAATATGAGTTTAAGCACGGCAAAGAATTTGCTCCTGTGAAACCTCGCAAAAACAAAGCGTTAGCTCCTAAGGATGTTATCTGTCCTAAGTGTGGTGCTCCACATACCTATCTTTACGATAATAACGGAGGCCGAGGACAATATCTTTGCAAAGTCTGTGATACCACATTCAATCCTAAAAATTACTATCAGAAATCCATAGTGTTAAGATGTCCTCACTGCAGTAAAACACTTGAAAGAATCAAGGCGCGTAAGGATTTCTACGTTTATAAGTGTAAGAATGATAATTGCTCTTTTTACCAAAATAATCTTAAATCAATGACAAAATCTGAAAAACAAGATTTTAAGAAGAATCCTGGTAAGTTCAAAGTTAGATACATATTTAGAGATTTCACTTTTGACTTTAAGCCACTTTCTAAAGAAAGTCCGGTAAAATCAAAGGTTTCTCTTCCAAACATTATGATTTCTTCTTACACCTTAGGACTCATTCTAACTTACTACGTTAACTACGGTTTATCTTCCAGAAAGACAGCTGCATTGCTTAAAGATATTCATGATATTAAAATATCTCATCAAGCAATTTTAAACTATGTTAATGCCGTTTCAATTGTAGTTAAGCCATTTATAGATAACTACGATTATAAACTTTCTGACTCTTTCTGCGGCGATGAAACCTACATAAAAGTTAACGGTAAGTGGAACTATATTTTCTTCTTTTTTGATGCTGTTAAAAAGATTATTCTATCTTACAGAGTATCACCACATAGAGATACCGAAACGGCTGTAAAAGCCATCGATGATGTTCTAAGTAAGTTAAAAGAAATACCTGAAGATCTTAATCTTATAACTGATGGTAACCCTATATATCTTCTTGCACAGCACTTCTTTGCAAGCCATAGTATAAAATTCGATGTTACTCAAGTTATAGGCTTAACCAATAAAGATGAAGTTTCAAAAGAATATAGGCCATTGAAGCAAATTATTGAACGTCTTAACCGAACCTTTAAAGGCAATTATAGAGCTACTACTGGCTTCGGAAGTCCTAACGGGTCGGTTGCATTTGTAACTATGTTTGTGGCATACTTTAACTTTCTAAGACCACATTCTGCCCTTGAAGGCAAAACTCCTGTAATCCTTGAAGAGTTAGAGTCAATGTCCAACATGCCTACTAGATGGTGCAAATTTATTGAACTATCTCAAGACTTTGTTCTAAATAACTGTACAATAACTGCCTAATGATCTAAAGCAGTTGGTGAAACGCACCCTTGACACGCCCACAAAGATAAATGGTAAAATATCTCAATAGGCGGGTCTATTAGTCATGTTCAAAATTATCATTCACCCGTCCTTAACTGCCTAAGACCATTTATCTTTAGGTGTGTCAAGGGCAACTAGCAAACATAATTTAACATTAAATGGTAGTTGGATTGATTTTTCATATATTTTTTACACTACCTATATTCATTTTGGGATCAAGAGCATCCCTAAGTCCATCCCCTACAAAATTAATTGATAGAACTGATAAAAATACCAATACTCCTGCCGGAATCCAAAACCACCATTCGTATTGCAATACACGCATACTTTGAGCTGCTGATAATATATTCCCCCAGCTTGGCTCAGGCTGTTTTACTCCTAATCCTAAGAAGCTTAAACCAGCTTCCATTAAAATCCCTTGTGCAACAGCTAACGTAGCATTCACTATAACCGGTGATAATGTATTGGGTAGCAAATGATTAATAATAATCTCAAAACCGTTAAGCCCCATAGCTCGTGCAGCTTCAATAAATACACTTTGTTTAATAGAAAGAATTTCAGCTCTTACAATTCTAGCAACTCCCGTCCATTGTAAAAGACCTATAATCAAAATTACGTTCCAAACACTAGGTCCAGCTAGCGCAGCAACTGTAATTGCTATCACAAAGAAAGGAAAACACATAATTGTATCGACTATACGCATGATTGCATTATCAATCCAGCCTCCATAAAATCCGCTGATGCAGCCTAACGTAACTCCTATTAGCAGCTGCAAAACAGTTGCACTTACTGCAATCCCCAATGAAATACGTCCACCATATAATAATCTAGTAAATACATCTCTTCCAAGTTCATCTGTTCCAAATAAATGCCTTAAGCTTGGTTGACTTTCTATATTCATTAAATCTATCGAGTCTCTCCCATAACTTGACAAAAAGGGTGCAAAAATCGCTGCTAATACAAATATACTTAAAAGACAAAAGCCAATTGCGGCCAGCTTATTCTTTAGAAACCTCGTTAAAATTGCATGTTTTAGCACACTTTCCCTCCTTTAATCAAATTCTATACGTTTATCTACAGCTGCATAAAGTATATCTGCCAATAAATTCGTAAATAAACTTATTATTGCAACCATCATAACTATGCCCATAATAAGTGGATAATCCCTGCTAATAACAGCATTGTAGTTCAACCTTCCAATCCCTGGCCAAACAAAGATTGTCTCTGTAAGAAGAGCGCCTGATAATAATGATGGTATCTGCATAGTTATTACTGTAATTAAAGTCAATAATTCATTTTTTAAGGCATGCTGGTATATAACATTCCTCTTCCGAACTCCTTTTGAACGTGCTGTACGTATATAATCTGTTTTTAAAATTTCAATCATATCAGAACGTGTATAACGCATTAAACTAGCCGTATTCATTAGTGCAAGAACTATCATCGGCAATAACATATGCTTTGCAACATCTATTACAAATGATAAGCCAGTTAAATCAACGCCTGTAGTCACCATACCCGATATAGGAAGCCATCCTAGATTTACAGAAAACACTTTAATCAAAATCATACCAAAGAAAAAGGATGGAATAGATAATCCTATAAATGCAAATACTGTGACAATGTAATCAGTTTTAGTAAACTGTTTTGTGGCACTTATAACTCCACATGGAATCGCTATCAAAATACTAAGAATCATTGAGCATATAGATAAGATAACTGTATTGCCCAGCCGGCTGCCTATAACATTTAAAACCGGCTGTTTAAATTGAATAGAATATCCAAGATTCCCCTGTAAAGCTTGCATTAGCCACTTAAAATACTGAATTAATATGGGATCATTGTATCCCAATTGTTCCAACATTTTTTCTTTCATTTCTTGTGAAAGATTAGGATCCATCATAGATGAAAATGGATCTCCTGGTTGCAGCTTTACAAGCATAAAAACAATTATAGAAATTCCAATCAATACAGGTATTGTTTGTATTAAACGTCTAAATACATATTTTTGCAGAACGATCACCTCCTCCTATAAAATCATATCGGTTAGGGCTTTTACCCTAACCAATACATCAAATTTTCAATTTTTATATTTCACTTCTATATCACTCTTGCGCAGTAACTTACTATTTTGAAATCGTCCAGTTTTGTATGTCTGGAAATACAGAATATGCTGAGTACTTATATCCTTGCAATTTGGGATTATGAGCACGAATAGCATTTTGTGAATATAAAAATACATATGGGGCTTCATCATTCAATAATTGTCCCCATTTTGCATAAACTTCTTTACGTTCATTACGATCAATAGTAGTTGCAGCCTTTTCTATAAATTCATCACTTTTAGCATTTATAAAATTCGAAAAATTAAATTGAGAATTATTTGCAATGCTTGAAGACCAATAACGATCGGCATCACCTGGATCAACTTCTAAGGTAAATCCTAATAATCCCATGTCATAATCTCCTTGTCCTTTAGTTTTTGCCATAGCAGAAGCAACATCCATAGTACTGATATTTACTATAATACCTACATCCTTTAAATTTTGCTGAATAATTGGAGCACTTTGTTCACGAACCTTATTTCCTGTCGGAACCATTAAATCCACTTCAAATTTCTTACCATCCTTTTCAAGAACTCCATTATTTTCAATCCATCCAGCTTCTTTTAGTAATTCTTTAGCCTTATCTGCATTATAATCATAGGTATTAAGTCCTGACTTAGGATAAGCCCATCCAGCTAGAGATATAGGTGCATTTATTACTTGTCCATGTTCACCTAGTAAACTATCAACTATGCCTTTTCTGTTTATCGCATAAGTGATTGCTTGACGTACTCTTTTATCTTTAAAGAAATCTCTATTGCTATTCATAGTCATAAATTGATAATTCGCACTTGGTTTCTCCTCTATTTTTATACCTGCATCTTTTAACATCCTTAAATCTTCTTCTTTTGTGCTTGAAAGTTCAACAATATCAAGATCCCCTTTTGCTAACTCCGAAAGCTCTGTTTCTGTATTAGCAACCTTAAAAATAAATTTATCTATTTTAGGAGCTCCTCCAAAATAACTATCGTTTTTAGCTAATTCAACATATTGGTCTGGTTTAAAATCTATAAGCTTATATGGTCCGGTTCCTACAGGCTTATTAAGCAAATCACTTTGCTTATCCCAATCAGCAACATTTACTTTACTCCAAATATGCTTCGGAATAATTCCACGTTGTGAAAAATTTGATAATGCTGGCGCATAAACTTTAGAATATGTAAAGCTTATGGTATATTTATCAATAACCTTAATTCCACTTATAGAATCTGCTTTACCATCGTGATAATCCTGCGCACCAACTATTTTGGAAATTTCATTGAATCTTGATCCTGTATACTTTGGATCAGCCATACTAGTAAATGTAAATGCAACATCATCTGCTGTAAAATCTTCTCCATCATGCCATTTGACATCTTTTCTTAAATTGAATGTCACAGTAAGATTATCACCTGAAAATTCATATTTATCTGCAAGTCCAGGCTTAAAATCATTATTCTCATCCAATAAAATCAATGGTGAATATACCAAGCTATTTACATTATTATCATACGTTGTATTTGATAACAATGGGCTAAACAAACCTTTAGGTGAAGATTCTACAGCATATCTTAATACAGATTCACCACTTGATGATTGATTATCGGCTGATGAATTAGTTGGTATTTCTGCAGATGTACTTCCACAAGCGTTTAATAGCAATATAGATAGTAACATTGAAAGAATACCAGCTAATATTTTATTTTTTCTCCGAAACATAAATATTCCTCTCTTTCATAACTTGATTTTGATTCATATAACTTAAAGTATTGATTTTATTAAAATACTTTCCAACACAAATTCTAGGAATATATTTTTCAAATTTCAATTCATAGTATTTTAATATGATTACCTTTTTAAAATTATAACCTTAGCACATTAAAATTTTTATCAAATATATATTGCAATTCACAATTGCGGCTAAAATCCTTGTAATCTTTTTAGAATTATGATGAAGAATTGTTTTTGCAACGTATATATAAAATATATTTATGAATTTTAATGTGAATAAGCACTACAATTAGACCATCCTATTTATACAAATATTAATCAGTACAAAAAAATCAATCACTACAAGATTGTAGTGATTGATTTTTACTTTTTATTTATAAATATTAGTCCAATAATGCATAATATTATTCCTAGTAGTTTATTTATATTAAAGCCTTCCTTATAAAAAATTATACCTACTGGAATTAGTATGAGTGCAAGAAGAATATTAGATACTAGAGATCCTATACTTATATCCCAGCCGGACCTATATACCATTATATATCCAAATTCAAGACCAACAATAGCGAACCCTAGTAATATACTTGCCCAATTCAGATCATCAAAGGATTCAAAAAATCCTTTATCTGATTTATAAAATCTAAATGCTATAGCGGCTACAATTACTCCAGTTAAATAAGTAATGAATAAAGAAGAGAAAGGGTTAGCCTTCTCCGGAACTGATTTTGAGCAAATATGATAAATCATATTTGATACAACAACAATTATAATAGAAAATGCATACATAAACATAAAAATCTCCTCCATTAGTTTTACTGCAATTCTTTTATGGTCATAGATAAATATCAGAAAATTCAACCCTAGTCGCTTCTAAAATATGATTATAAAAAAACTCTTTTGATGATCTGTACTCATATGTTTCGGTAACCTTTTCATTTGGTAGCATTACTATAAAAGCGCTCCCTTTGCTAACTTTACTATTTACAAAAATTCTCCCACCTAGATCCTCAACAAATTTCTTAACTAATGATAATCCTAATCCTGTTCCCTCCACTTGACGAGATAGAGAACTATCTACCTGCCCAAACTGCTCAAAAATTGTATCTATTTTATCACTTGGAATACCTATACCTTCATCGCTTACTTCTATAAATATATTTTCTTTTAAAGCATTAAACCGTACAGTTATTTTCTTATTATCAGAAGTAAATTTAATAGCATTAGAGAGAAGATTTAAAAGTATCCTTGCGAATTTTTCATTATCAATAGCCACCTCAAATTCTTTATATGATGTTTCTAATATCAAATCAATTTCTTTTTTACTAGCATATGATCTTACAACTTCAACAATCGCATCTATGAAAAAAACAATATCTATATTCTTTTTATTTATTTTGGTACTCTTCAAATTTGAACTGGTTATATCAAGAATATTGTTTACTAGCCTTAATTGCCTAAATGCATTAAGTTTTATCATCCCCAAATATTTTTTAGTATTATTTGATAACTCATTAAAGCAAATATACTCCATAGCTTGTACTGCTGAATTAATTACATTTAGTGGTGTTCTGAATTCATGAGATATTATGGAAAGAAATTCATCCTTCATAGCTATTGTTTTTTCTAATGCTTCATTCCTTTCAAATTCCGCCTGCAAAACTGAATCATGTTGAGATTTTATGATTCTTTCCTGTTTAACTTTTTCCGTTATATCTTTCATACACATCATTCCAAATAAGAAATTACCACTATCATCATATACAGGATTACCACTTATACACATATATATATTTTCGCTATATCTCTTTATAATTATTCTATATTCAGTAATTACTTCTCCTCTTAAAATTCTATCTGACGGAAGACTTCCCTCATTCAATTCCTTCATATTAATATCAAAATATTTTATTTCACCATCGTTTTTATTTCTTCCTTCAATTATTTTTATAACATTAAAATGTTTCTCTGCTGCTTTATTAAGCATAACCAGATTGCCGCATTTTCCTATAGCTACAACTCCCTCAGACATGTTATCGATAATCGCTTTTAATTGCTCTCTATTATTTCTAATTTTTTTCTCATTACTTACAAGTTCTGTAATATCATCAAATGCGGTAACAGACATTAACACAGTATTTTCTTTATCATAAATAGGTGAAGAACTCATATCTAAAACACTTTCTTTACAATTATCTATAACTGTAATACGTTGATTTTTAATTTTCTCACCTTTCAAAGCGCGAAATGATGGCATGTCTTTAATATCAATTTCTTTTCCTGATTCATTAAAGTATTTAGCTTCACTATTTTTTCCATATGAAGTCTTTGACTCATTAGAGTGTTCAATCAATTTTCTCGATATCTCATTTTGCTGAAGTATATCTCCTTCTTTTGATCTAACGAATACTCCATTTGGAATACTTTCAAATACAGCCTCCATTTCTTTGTTTTGAAGGTTAATGGCATCAATTTGTTCTTCAACTTTCTTTCTATTAAGTACCTTTTCTGTAACTTCAGATGTATTACTTACCACATATTTTATACTTTCACCTTCTGTAACTGGAATAATTATGGAATCCCAATATGTAATTCCTCTTTCATATCCAATATGTTCATATTCTTTTACTTGAACTGCTTTTCCTGTAAGTATAGCTTCCTTCCAAAACTTTCCTAATTTACTTCCGCTCCATCCTAATATAATCTTATCTATATTTTTTCCTATACTATAATATGATTGATTAAACGGATGTTCTAAGAAATCTAAATATTGCTGATTCGCCTTGATAAGTATCATATCAGGAACACTATAAACAGCTACTCCCACGAAGTTTGATTTACATAATTCCGATAAATATGTATGTTTAGCTTCAAGTCTTGAATTTGGTTTTTCTCTAATAATAAATAATTGACTATCTTCTTCCTTAATTATTTCTATTGAAATTGATCTAAATTCAAGAGATTTAGTAAATAAAAAATAGTCGGCCTTTTCAGCGATGTTTTTTATATCAACGCTTGGGCCGACTCTTAGAATTTTAAATATCTCTGCGATACTTTTTCCAAGCAAGTCAGCAGTTGTATATTCCGTAATTTCTGCAAACTGTTGACTCACCTTAAAAACCTTATGATTTTTTAATAATATATAAGAAATCTCTTCTATGCACTCAAGGTACCTTCTATATTCCATAATAGTATCCTCCTAAGCTATCCATTATCATTAGCATATGCAACAAAATAAGTAATATTTTACCACAGTATTTTGTATATTTCTACTCCTAAATTTTCTTAATTTAAATTATTTTGAATTTTTCTGCATTATTCTTTCGTTATATTTCATTCTAAGAATAAGTTTAAATTCCCAATAAAGTAAATCTTCTTAATTCATTTATATTTTTGCAAATGTCTTACTATAGGAAATTTATAAAGGATATCATATATGGATTATTAATATAAACCATAAAAATATTTTTCTTCTGTTAACTAATCTAAGTAATTACAGTTGTTCTTCTAATTGCACCATTAATATGATCTCAGTATTTTAAACTTAATCCTTCCTACCTCTGTCCATTATTTAAACTTCTTCGCCATTAGATGAAATTACTTTCTTATACCAATCAAATGATTTCTTCTTCGATCTCTCTAACGTTCCATTTCCTTCATTATCTTTATCCACATATATAAATCCATAACGTTTCTTCATTTCTCCTGTAGTAAATGAAATACAATCAATACATCCCCACGGAGTGTATCCAAGCAAATCAACACCATCTAATTCAATGGCTTTTTTCATTTCTTTTATATGTTCCCTTAAATAATCTATTCTATAATTATCATTACATGAACCATCTGCCTCCTTAACATCAATAGCACCAAATCCATTTTCCACTATAAATAATGGAAGTTCATATCTTTCATATAATAAATTTAAAGAATATCTTAAACCAACAGGATCAATTTGCCATCCCCAATCTGAGGCTTTTACATGTGGATTCCTAACACTTGCACTTGATCCTCCATTTACCGAATCCTTATTAACTTCATTAACTCCTGATTTAACTACATCAGACATATAATAACTAAACCCTAAATAATCTACAGTCCCCTCAGCTAAAATTTTAGCATCTTCTAGTTCCATCTTGATATCATACCCTTTTCTACTCCATTCTTTTAATGCATAAGAAGGATAATGACCTCTGCAATGTACATCAGCAAAAAAATAGCGATCATGCATTGATTCAACTTGAAGCATCATATCATCTGGATTGCAGGAGAAAGGATATATGGGAACAAATGAACACATACATCCAATTTTAAAGTCCGGATTTATTTCATGCCCCTTTTTAACTACTAATGCACTAGCAATTAATTCATGATGAACAGCTTGATACATTACCTCTTCTCTATTCTCGCCTTCTTTAAACTGAATTCCTGAACAAGTCCATGCAAATATAGAATTTACAGTATTTTTCTGATTATTAATTTCATTAAAAGTCATCCAGTACTTAACTTTGTTCTTATAACGCTCCATTACAGTGGTTGCATAGCGTACGAAAAATTCAATGACTTTTCGATTACTCCATCCTCCATATTTCTTGACCAAATGATAAGGCATTTCAAAGTGACTTAATGTAATAACAGGCTGAATTCCATGCTTTAATAATTCATCAAACATATTGTCATAAAATTTCAAACCTTCTTCATTAGGCTCAAATTCATCACCTTTAGGGAAAATCCTCGTCCACGCAATACTTGTTCTAAAGCATTTAAAACCCATTTCTGCAAAGAGTGCAATATCTTCTTTATAATGTCCATAAAAATCAATAGCTTCATGGTTAGGATAATTTTCTCCATTAACCACTCCATCTGTTATCCTTCTCGGTACTCCATGAGCTCCTGCGGTCATTACATCTGCGACACTCGGGCCTTTCCCTCCTTTATTCCAACCACCTTCAACTTGGTGAGCTGCAACAGCACCACCCCATAAAAAATCTTTACCAAAAGCCATAAAACTTCCTCCTGACATTTACAATATAAAAATAATTTTTTAAATAACTATATTATAATCGAGCTTCTACACTCTAATTTTATTTTAATATTTAGCTTACTTCAATTCTAAATACAAATTCACTATTAAAGCATAAATATTAACATTAATACGATAAATAAAATTAATGATTATAAAAACTCAATGATACTTCCTATATAATGCATATTTAAATTTCGCTAAAAATCCCAAACAAATTAACTATTTAATTGCGGAAATTTATTCAAATATTATGCTAAAATTCTTTCGATGTTAACTATAAATATTACACTTTTCATTGGGTATTATAGTTACATTCTATAATAAGCATAACCTAAAATTATATACATATGTACTAATAAGACAAAAAAGTATACCCTAAACGGCACAGTCTTTTAGACATTACCTTTTAGAGTATACTCTCCTCAGTTCAATTCTATTGATTATGTATAATTAAATTAAGCTTATGATTAAACCAAATATCAAAAACTAGAAATAAAGGACTTTCATAAAATAATTGTCCTTTATTTCGATAAGCCACATGTAATTATTATAGCTTACTAGTTTGAGAATTCTTGTGTTCCCATGTATTTACCATTTCCATAAAGAACCCCTACACCAACTTTAGTATATGCGGAATTCATCATGTTTGCTCTATGACCTGGTGAGTTCCACCATTGGGTAAATAATTCAACAGCGTCATATGTGTTGTATGCTATATTTTCACCTGTTGTAGTATATTTATAGCCTACTGCTTGCAACCAGTTTGTCCACTTTGTTCCATCTGGATTTGTATGGTCAAAGAAATTATTTTGGATCATATCATTACTCTTATACCTAGCCACTTGTAATAAAGTATTATCTAATGTTAACGGTTTTAAACCAGCTTCTGTTCTCTTTGCATTCATTAATTCAAGAATCTTTTGTTCAGCAGCAGCTTGTACAGTTACAGAATAATTAGCAGGTAACTTAGGCAACCCCTGAACATCTAGCGAGCTTGTACTTGTAGAAGTATTAGCTGTACTTCCTGAATTTGTTGTATTTCCAGTTGTTGTAGTACCAGTACTATTTGTGTTTCCTGTTGTAGGTTTTGTTGTTACAGTACCAGTTGTACTTCCTGTTGCGGGTTTAGTTGTACCTCCTGTTGTAGGGCAAGTTGTACTTGTCGTATTTGAAGGTTTTACTGTAGATGTTTTATTATTATCTTGTACTACGTTATTTCCAGAATCGAATACCTTATCACTTGATGGAGCTTTAGTCCCTATAACTTGTCCACTTTGAGATGTTGTATATATTCTATTGTTTACTAAAACCTTTCCAATCTCCATTATACCATTCTGATTTAGGCAATAAGTCTTACCATTAACTTTAATAACACCAGTTTGCATTACTCCACTATTATCAAAGTATGACCATTGACCATTGTTATTAACCCAACCAGTTTGTAATCCTCCATTAGAGAATACATTGTAATAATTGTTAAACATTGAATTAGTAGTCGCTGCAGATACTCCTAATGGTGCAATACTAGTCATTGTTGTAGCAGCAATAACAGCCGTCACTATCTTTCTTAAAAAAGCTTTCTTCATTAGTTTTTCTCCTTTGTTTTTTTATTTGTCTTCTGAATTTTTAAAGTAAACATTTTCTTTATTAATTGCTTTACTTGTTTACTCTTTCAACGAAGTCCATGCCTTAATACTATCATCTTTTCGACATTATTCAACACGATTTTCCTCAAAGATTCTCTTTGAAAAGAAAATAGCTGTAACTTTCTCTATTTTGCTTATTTTTACTCCATCATCCGCCCTTATATGCTCTAAACCCTGACTCTGCAAAGGACTCCCCCCTATATATTTTTTCAAAAATATAATAGTATTATTAAAAATGTTACTAATTGAAAACCTTGTTTTTTACATTTTATTCATAATTGTTATAATAATTTTAACATTATTTATCTATATTTAAATTTTATAGTTTCACAAAAAAATACAGGTGGATAATCCACCTATAAAATATTAATATAAGAAAGTTAAGTATTAGTTAATGGGGTATCTACACAGTATACATTTTTTTCTCTAAATATATTCCATGTCATTAAAAATAAATAAGATTTATTTTTAAATAATTTTCATTATTTTATCTACAGTTTCCAATACAGAAATGTTGCTTGTATCAATCTTTTTAGTTGACATTTCTTTATATAAATCAAGACGTTCAACACTTCTACTTACGCACTCTTCATCCCGTAACTTTAACTTTACATCTCCTAAAATTCTCTTCTTTAGAGCATCTTCATCACAAATTAAAGTTATCTTGATAACCTCAAAATTCAAATCATTTAGTGGTTCTAATATATCATCAAAAATATCTTCCATATGTATAACCCAATTAAAAATGATATATTCTAATGATGAATTAGTAAGAAAGTTTCTCAATAAATAATTTATATTATTTATCACCATTTTCTTATTTTCATCGTTAACCACGAAAGGATTTATCATCCAGCACCAATCTCCATCAAGCCACACTGAATTTTTCAACTTTTTATTTAATTCTCTACAGGTTGCACTTTTTCCAACCCCCATAGTTCCATTTATTATTATCATTTTTTTCTTCATAACTCTCTCTCCTTTTTATAATGTCCAATTCACACAAACTAATAGGGTACCTCTTTAGAACAACTCCTTTTATAGTCCCATATTTATAGTAGCACTGTCCATTTGATTGTTAAAGATGCCCTTTTTATCATATATCTTCAATGATAATCAGTACATTGTCTATAAAAAAACTTTTAACCCTTATAACAAAAAGTCAAAAAATATAGATTGTACTGCAATCATTTCATGTTTTTCATATAATATTCCAACATTGCCACATAATATTCTAAACTATATGATATAATAATTAATCAAAGTTATTTATTCTATGAAACAAAATATAATTATATCGAAGTACTAAAACAATTATGTTTTTAAAAGGAGCTTAAAAATGAAATACGAAAAAACATTCCTATCAATCACTTTTTTATTAACTTACTTTATAAGTATAATACTTTTACCGAAAGGTTTTATCGGAGCCTTAACTATTATAATGGTTATTCCAGCTTTCGCTGCTATAATTTCAATATTGATGGAATCAAGGTCATTAAAAGTATTACTAAATCCCTTTACTTACAAAATCACATTGAAGGGCTTAATTTTCGCTATTGCATTTCCATTAATTGTGATCTTTCTATGCGGGTCATCTGCATATTTAACTAAACAAGGTGTATTATCAGAAAATATATCGTACATATTTCTCGATGCTATAAAGATTACTTTGATCTCGTTAACACTTTTTATAGCAGGATTATTTGAAGAGTATGGTTGGAGAGGTTACCTTTTACCTCGACTCTTAAAAAGATACAGTATTAAAAGAACTAATTTTATAATGGGTATTATTTGGTCATTATACTATGTTCCCGCATTCTTTATTCTAAATATGCATTTTGGCTTACCTAAAGCCGTTACATATGTAGTTTTGCAATGTGCAGCTATTTTTGCGTTAAACTACTCCTTTACTTATCTTTATACAATGTCACCAAATGTACTTCTACCAAGTATAATGCACATATTATGGAATAATATAAACATAGCCACACTTGGCTACTCTTATAATAATGTTTCTTATGGATTTGTTATTGGCAATGTAAAAATTATTAATGGGGAAGGATTATTAGGGTTGATTTTTTTAAGCTTATTTGCTATTTACGCTCACAGAAAATTTTCCAATCATCCAAGTTTAAATATATAGATATCTAAAATTAGCTTAATCATAGTATACCACTCAAAAAAAAAAAAAAAAAAAAAAAAAAAAAAACAGTATAACTCCATACTATGATATCATTACAGACTATCGCATATATGGTTTCGTTCTTTAAAACTCTATCCTAATATTTCTAGTTTTAAATCTAATTTTCTTAAAGAATTAAAGATAGGCCGAGCCACGCTCTACCTATCTTTAATTTTGTTTTTCAGATTATTATGTTTGAATTGTTTTGCTTATGTCTACATTATCATATTATAACAAAATAATCCATATTTTCTTATACATTTGTAAAATCTCACAAAAATAAGGAACCTTCAACAATTTTAATATAAAAGTCGTTTCTAGAGCTTCTTTGAATAAAATAAACTAGCTTAACTCGTTATATCATTTAAACTAATTAAATGCTTTTAAAACCAAAGTTGCATTGTGTCCTCCAAAACCAAATGAATTACTCAAAGCATAAGTAAATTCGAAATTCTTTCCTTCATTAGGTACATAGTTTAAATCACAATCCGGATCTTGATTTTTGTAATTTATTGTTGGAGGGATGAATCCCTCTCTTAGCGCACATGCTGTTATAATCGCCTCTATAGCACCCGAAGCCCCCAAAAGATGACCCGTCATTGATTTTGTTGAGCTTATAGCAAGCTCATACGCATGTTTCCCAAAAACAGATTTTACAGCCATAGTTTCATTTTTGTCATTTGCTTTTGTTGATGTTCCATGAGCGTTTATATATCCTATATCAGAAGGTGTAATCTTTGCATCTTCAAGCGCAATTTTCATACATCTTGCAGCTCCCTCCCCTTCTTCAGCCGGAGCAGTTATATGGAATGCATCATTAGTACATCCATATCCAACTATTTCGGCAATTATATTAGCTCCTCTATTTAAAGCATGCTCATATTCTTCAAGTATAAGCACACCTGAACCTTCTCCAAGTACAAATCCATTTCTTTCTGAATCAAACGGCCTAGATGCAGTAGCCGGATCATGATTTGTTGTCATAGCTTTAATTGCACAAAAACCAGATAAAGTTAGTTTCGTTACACAAGCCTCTGCTCCACCAGCAATCATTATATCTGCATCATTTCTTTGAATTACTTTGAATGCGTTCCCAACTGCATTTGTTGAAGTTGCACACGCTGTAACAGTACATTCATTATAACCTTTAGCTCCAAATTTTATAGCAACGAGTCCTGAAGCCATATTAGCTATCATCATTGGTACCAAAAATGGACTCACTCTTCGAGGACCTCTCTCTTTCAATTCATCATACTGACTTTCTAGGGTTCCAATTCCTCCTATGCCGCTGCCAATTATTACTCCCATACGTTCTTTATTTATTTTTTCCAAATTAAGCGCTGAATCTTCCACGGCCATTTGAGCTGATGCCAGAGCAAATTGTGCAAATCTATCCATTCTTTTAACTTCTTTTTTATCGACAAATCTACTTGGATCAAAATCTTTTACTTGAGATGCAACTTTAGTAGGTAGATCAGAAACATCTATTCCCTCAATCATACTAATTCCAGACTTTCCAGCCTTTATTGACTTCCAAAGTTCATCTGCTCCAATTCCAAGTGATGTAACTGCTCCAATCCCTGTAATAACTACTCTTCTACTCATACTTAACCTCCTACTTTCTGTAACCAATACAGCATAATTCTTTCTAATTTACAAAGTATTTACTTTATAACTTTTAATCGATATAATAAATCTAAACAATTTAATATCGTCTTTCAATATGATTTTATATGTAAATTGTTAATTAAAATGAACAGATATTGCTTTTTTAATGTCCGATATATTTCCAAAATGAATAAATTAATATATTTAATTTTGTTCAGCATCAAATATATTATATAAAATTATTACCTTACTATCTTTCGTTTATCTCAATAACTATTTTTTTGGAAAAGGTGTTTAAAATATGAAAGACTTAAAAGAAACTATTATTGAAACTGTAGATTATATTGAAAATAACCTCTATAATAAGATTTCTTTGGCTGATATCTCACTACATACAGGGATATCAAAATATTATCTACACAGAATCTTTAAATCTTTAACCGGCGAATCTATTATGGAATATGTTCAAGGTCGAAAATTAACATCTAGCCTTAATGAATTAATTAATACAACTATGCGAATTATTGATATTGCTCTTGAGTACGGTTTTGATTATGAACAATCCTATATTAGAGCATTTAAAAAATGCTTTGGACATACACCTCTTAAAATCAGATCTGATAAAATTTCTTTGAGTTTAATACTTAAAGAAAAAATTAATTGTAATGATATCTTATCCATAGGTAATTCTATTACATATAATCCTCAATTTGTCTTTAAACAAAAATTCAATTTGATTGGAATAAAGCATAAGATATTAAGTAAATCTGGTGATAAAAGCGCAAATTCATATGGACGAGATTTCTTCTATAATCATAAGCATAAAATTAATAATTTGATAAACCCACACGAATACTTTGGTTTTACAGATTGGGGTAGTGATGACTTCATATATTACATTCCAAGTGTCCAAGTTTCCGATATAAATACTATACCCGAAGGAATGATTAGTATTTCTATACCGGCTCATAAATATGTAGTGTTTCGTTTTGTTGGTTTCTTTCGCCCTGACGATCTTAATGGAAGACATTTAGGCCGTTTATTAGTTCAGCTATATAGAAAATGGATTTTTAAATCTGGCTATAAATTTGCTGCCACCTTCAGGTTTGAATATATAGACAATTCAAGATCCAAAGACAATTACTGTGAACTATACGTATATCAGCCAATAGAAGATCTAAAAAGAGAAAACTAGACTCGCATTTACTAATTTAAATTAATAAATACGAGTCTAGTTTTCTTAGCTTCTGAATATCATATATTAACAATATAATTAACTTTTATAATTATAATTGAAAAATTATAAGGGAGAAATTTTATGGTATTATTTTTGTTATTAGTTTGTGGATTTTGTTGGTCGATTGTTTATGTAAAATTAATTCATTTAGGTTTTAGATATAAATCTTGCGGAATTCCATTTATTGCGTTAGCTCTTAATTTTGCTTGGGAAAGTGTCAATTCTTATTTTGATTTAAAAGGTAATATATTAAATATTACAACTTATATCACTTTAATTTGGCTATGCTTAGACATTTTAGTCGTCTTAACTTACCTATTATATGGGAAGCGCTATTTCCCAAAACATACAAATAAAGAATACTTCTGGCCATGGACTTTGATTATATTTATAATGTCTTTTGTTATCCAATATTTCTTTATCATAGAATTTGGTGATTTAGCTAAATTCTATTCCGCTTTTATTCAAAACCTCATAATGTCTATATCATTCATAATAATGTTTGTCGGTAGACCCGATATAAAGGGGCAAAGTTTAACTATAGCTATTAATAAGTGTATTGGTACCTTAGCAACTACAATCTCATCTAGCATTATTTTGCATAGCGGATTAATCATTACTTTAGGAATTTTCTGTTTTATATTTGATACTGCATATATATACTTTTTAAGTCATGTAAAACGATTGCATTCTGATTTTCTTAAATCATCTGCAAAAATAATTTCTAAATCATAATTCAATAAAAGATAAAGGCACCATTAGCGGTGTCTTTATCTTTCATTAAATTAGTAATACTAAAATGTAAAACCTCAATTACAATATGCATAATTTTATTAGCAATTTATTGCTGTAATATAAAACGATTCTAATATATAAATTTATGCACCTTGTTCCTTTAACCTCTTTCACAAAATCAATTCTAATCTACTACCAAATTTGTATTCTATCTTCCGGCTTAATATACATCTTATCATTCTCTTTAATTCCATATGTTTTATAGAATTCATCAAATTGTGCCAATACTATATTATTTCTCACTTTATTTGGTGAATGTACATCATATTGAAGCTTATAATCCTCATATTCTTTTGTGCCAATTTCACGCCAAATAGTAGAATTACTTTCAAAGAATGCCTTATAATCTGGATTAGGCATTTTCTTTAAAATATCTAAAGTGCAAGCCACTCCGCCTATATCAGCTATATTTTCCCCCACAGTAAGATCTCCATTTACATTTTTACCATCATCTACTTTGACAGTATTGTAAAATTGTCTAACTTTATTAGTCTTTTCTTCAAACTTTTTATAATCATCTGCGCTCCACCAATTATTTAAATTTCCATCTGCATCAAATTTCGCTCCAGTATTATCAAATGCATGACTTATTTCATGACCTATAATTGCACCTATTGCACCTAAGTTTTTTTCCTTACTAGAATTCGCATCATAAAACTCACCTTGTAATATTCCAGCTGGAACTGTTATTGTATTAGCTGATGGATTATAAAAGGCATTAATTGTTTGTGGTGTACATGCAAATTTTGATTTATCAACAGATTGATTTAGCTTGCTTATTGAATTTTCATACGCAAACTTACCTAAGTTCTGAATATTTTCCCAAAGAGATCCCCCGTTTTCATACGATCTTATTTCCAAACCTGAATAATCTTCCCACTTTTCTGGATATCCAATTTGCACATTAAGTTTGTCCAATTTTTCAATAGCTTTTTCCTTAGTATTGCTGCCCATCCAATCAAGATTATTTATTCTCTTTTTATAAGTTTCTATTATTTCATTAGTCATATCTTTAACATTTTCTTTAACCTTATCTGAGAAATATTTTTTAATATAAATCTTACCAAAGGGCTCCCCTAATGCAGAATTAACCATATTAATAGCTTTTTCATCTCTAGAAATATCTCCTTGTGACCCTAAGAGTGCATTTCTAAAGTCAGTTGCAGCCTTTTCAAAATCTTCTCCCAAATACTGTGACGCTCTAGCTATATTCTTAATTTCAATATAATCTTTTATCATTTGCAAGTTTTCTTGTTTGTATACATCATTTAAAGCCTGAAACCATTTCGGCTGTGTCAAAATTATTTTATTTGCATTATCTACTTTAAAATTTTTCATAATTGTCTTTATTCTTAGGTTTGGTGCCAAAGAATCAAGCTGATCTAGAGTATACACATTATACTGTTCATCTATAGAATTATTATTTTTTGATGTTTCTTCTTTCCCCTTTATTGATGATGCTATTGTACTTTCAAATTTAAACAAGTTGTCCACTTTAATTTTAGCTTGTTCTTTTGTATACCCGCTTAATGTTAAAACTGTATTATAATAATTTTCTGCCAAGCTTTTAATTCTTGCGCTATTTTCCGTTGGCTTTACATATTCATCTGAATTTCCTAAACTAAGAGGTGTTGGTTCTATATAAAGAGCATTTTTTGTTGCATCTTTTAAATCTACAGAGCAAGAAAATTCTATTAAAGGACTTTCAACTTTTGATTCAGGTGTAAACACCGAAAGATCATCTATTGTTTTAATATTTCTCAATTCTTCCAACATTTCTTTTATCGGTTCAATTCCTTGCTTATTCCTTGCATCAATATTTAAAGTATTTTTGTATAAATTAATTATCTTCTTTTCATCACTATTCTCTGCGTAATTTTTTTCATTAGCTAACAAATCATTTATTATTTGCTTTTTTTGTTCTGTTAACACCTTGCTAGTTTCCATAAATGTTGAATTAGATGTTTTACCAATATCAATTTTAGCTGTATTTAACCATTCCCTATTCACTGATGAATAAAAATCATCTTGCATTCTTAATGAACTAGGCACGATTGCGCTATTTATATCAGCTGATTCTGCTGCTTTTGCATAAGTTCCCTGACACAGTAAAAATGAAAATATTAATATACTTGCTACGACTCCTTTTATTTTTATTTTCCCCATCTAAAATCCCTCTTCTCCCATTTTGATAATTTTTCCAATTCAGATTAATTATACATCTTATTTATTTTTTTACAATTCTAAAAAGCTTAATTTAACCTTAAATAAATTTATAGCTTTAATTCTTGAGAACAAGATGAAAGGCAGCTCTGTTTATTAATATTTCTGCACTTCTGCCTTATGGAACGCATGTGAGAAAAGTTTGGCAAGCGAATAAGATTTCTTTTTTATTCTTTTTAAAATACCAAAACTATTCAACTGACCTTTTAAGCTATCCACAGATTTTAATGGAATATAAATTCCTAAGGAATAAAAAAACAGCACTCAGATATATGGAAATATCTAAAAGCACTGTTTTAAATTATTCACTTAAATTTTTGATTAATACTTGATTTATTCTTTTTCTATCGCATTTTAAAATTATAAATTCATACTTGTCATAATTTATCTTTTCTTTAGGTTTTGGATATGACTTCAATTGAGAGTAAATCCATCCACCAATAGTATCAATATTTTCAGCTTCAATATTAGTATCTAAGAGTTCGTTGATATCTCCGATTAAAACTTTACCATCAACTACATAGCTACCATTATCAGTCTCTCTTATTTCCTCTTCTCCGTCATCATCAAATTCATCTTGAATTTCACCAACAATTTCTTCTAAAATATCTTCGGTAGTCACAAGCCCTGCTGTACCACCAAACTCATCTATAATTATTGCCATTTGAGCTTTTTCCTTTTTAAAAGTTTTAAACAATTCACTAATTGATAATGATTCAGGAACAAATTTAATTTCTCTAATAATTCCTTCTATGTTATCGCTGCCTTCAAATTTAAGTTTATATAAGTCCTTAATATGTATGAATCCAATTACATTATCTTTACTATCTCTACATACAGGATATCTAGTCAGTTGTTCTTCTAAAGCATAATTTATAATTTCATCAAAAGTATCTTCAATAAAAATACATGCCATATCAGTACGCGGTATCATAATATCTCTTACTGTTTTTTCTGAAAAGTCAAATATGTTATCTACAAAAGTTAACTCTGTTTGATCTATTAATCCATGTTTATAGCTATCTTCAACTAAAAGCTTTATTTCCTCATCCGTATGAGCTGCTTCTTGTTCATCAATTTGTGAAATTCCAAATATCTTTAAAACCAAATTAGTACTATGGTTAAAAGTCCACATTATCGGATAAGTCAATCTATAAAAAGCTATAAGCGGCAAAGCTGTATACATTGCTATATTTTCCGTGTTTATAATTGCCAATGATTTAGGCGCCAATTCGCCAAGTACAATATGAAGACCAGTTATAATTGAAAATCCTAAAACCACTGAAATTGAATGCAATGTTATTTCAGGCAAATTAAATAGATTTATTAAAGGTCTTAACATCTCTGCAAATGCAGGCTCTCCAACCCAACCAAGTCCTAATGATGCTAACGTTATTCCTAATTGACATGCAGATAAATATGAGTTCAAATCTTTAACAACTTTTAATGTATGCTTTGCATTTCTGTTTCCTTCCATTGCCAATGTTTCTATCCTTGACTTTCTTACCTTTACCATTGCAAATTCTGTTGCTACAAAAAAACCATTCATAAATACAAGCAAAATTACAATAATAACATTTAATATTATAATCATATATTGATAATTTCCCTCCCAAGTTATTGTATGTATACTACTATATAATACTATTTTAAATACTAATTAACATTATAACATATATTGTTTAATAAGTTAGAGTATAAACAATTAATAATTCATTTTATTTTATATTCTCCATTCTCCAATTAATTAAACCCTACTATTTTTCTTACTAAAACAAAATCTGTATACACTTATGAGGAATGACTTTTTATCAAGTTTGTCCATTTAAGTTCATTTTTATCTACTCTTTATCTATACTTTCAACATCTGTTTTCATAGCTTCAACTATATAGATATCCAACTTCTGACTCAACTTTAAAATTTTATTATAGTCCAGCCTTTCACTAATTATTTTATTTAATTCATCCCTTAATTCTTCAATTTCTTTCTTTTTATCCATACCCCACCTCCAATAAAATACTTTTTAGCTATATATTGTATTTAATACCATTAGTAATTACATTATATAACAAATATTGTTTACTACCAGGAAACTTTCGACTTTTTTCGAAAGCGATAGAATGAGGTGATAAGTATGTTAAAGAGAAAAAGAAGGGAATTAAATTTAACTCAGTCGAAATTGGCAAAAAAATTAGGAATTAGCAAAAGTTATTTATCTAAGTTAGAAAAACATCCTTCCACTTGCAATCCTAATATTAATTTTATTTTAAAATTATCAAAAGAATTAAACCTAGATCCTACAGAAATTTTTTTATATTTTATAGAAAATAAAGATCATCTTATTAAATAAAAATTATATACCATTATCACATGCAATTCTTACATATCCTATCTAATAAATTACATTAACAAAATAGAGTATATTTTTTTTACTAAAAGACAACCTAAAACTATTAATTATATTAAGAACCTGGAGGCTTCAAATGAAGGTATTAAAAAAAATAATAATTTTCACTACTATATTAACATTATTTATCGTCGCATCATTAAATATAGTAAAAAATAATATATATGCAAACGCACAAATTAAATCAGAAAAAACAAAAAGAATAGTAGTACTTCTCTCTTCTTTTAATGACGCATATATCTCTTTGATTAAAGATAGCTTAGAAAGGATTCAAAAAGAAAACGCTAACAATGTAGAATTTATATTTCTTGATGGGAAGAACAATACAGATATACAAAATGAACTTATAGATTCAACACTTTCAACAGATTTTGACCTTTTATTAGCAAACTTAGTTAATTTAGATGCAAATAATATAGACTCATTTATTAACAAGGTAAAATCCAAAAATATTCCTGTAATTCTATTTAATATAGTTCCATTTGTAACAACTTCAATTAAATCTTATCCTAAGGCTCTTGTAATAGCAACATCAGCTGAACAATCTGGAATTTTACAAGGAAATTTAATTGTTAATGCATGGAACACTAATAAAGCAGCTATGGATAAAAATAAAGATAATATTCTTCAATATATTATGCTAACAGACAAAAACAATAACACACTAACTACCGCAAGAACAAGGTATTCTATATCAACAATTAATGACGCCGGAATAAAAACTGAGGAACTTTCCAGAATATCTTCAGAGGGAACTAAAGAAGCCGCTCAAATGATTATGGAATCAACGTTTCTAAAGTATGGTGATAAAATTGAAGCTATAATTGCAAATAATGATACTTTAGCTATAGGAGCTATTAACGCCTTGCAAAAATATGGTTATAATATAGGTAACAAATCAATACCAGTTGTTGGAGCTGATGCAATACCAGAGGCTAGAGAATTAATTAAAAAAGGTTCTATGCTCGGTACTGTTATCCAAGATCCATCTGCGATGGCAGAAGCTCTTTATACAGTTGGAATGAATTTAATTTATAATAGGCCACCTCTTAGTAATACAAACTATAAGTTCAACGAAACCGGCTTTGTAGTAGAAATGCCTTACAGCGAATATAAAAAATGAATGAATTTAAAATTATTAATACACTCATTCATATGATATTAAGAGTAGCCAAATGGCTACTCTTAATTAAGTTACAAATTTATTATTTTTCATCTTTATTAGCAGCTGTTTCTGCTTCATTTAAATTCGAATTACTACTTGAAGTAAGTAGTGATTCAAATTTCCTTAATTCACTTTTTAGTTTCTCATTTTCTTCTTGTAACTTAGAATTAATATCATTCAATTCCTTAATTACTTTTGCATTACCAAATGTAAAATCTTTGCCTAGATTTAAATTCTCAAGTATATTTTGTTTTAATTCCTCAATATCCTCTTTTTTTAATTCTGGAAATTTAGATATTAACGTATTATCAAACTTATCTATTTTTAATTTCAACACATTTTCAATCGTACTTGAAATTCCAAAATCCTCATCAATCATATCCCAAATTTCTCGTGCTTTTGAAATATAATCTGGATGCTTTGTTAATTCCTCCTTCAATCCAGATTTATTAAATCTGCTAGTAAGAATTTTCTCCATTGGCTTTAAAATTGCTTTTAACATTATATACTTCCTTCAATATTATTTTATAACACATATTATGAAATACCGACCTTAAAATCCACTTTTCTTATGACAATATAATATAAATAATTTTTAGTGAATGTTAAATTAAAATTTCTTACAAACTATACCATGGCATTAGTATTATTAATAATGCACAAAAAAGATGCGGCCTAACTTAGCCGCATCTATATTTATAAGAGATTATGAGATTATTAAGGTTTTATATAATTTGAGACATACTCTTTTGTACACTTATATATTAACATAATCCGACAAAATATTCTATTGTTTTTATTATATTTTTATAAATTTAATATTTAAGTATAATAGATGACGATTTTGCAGAATATATTTAATGCATTAATCTCTATTCCTCTAATTAACTTAATTAAAGACGCAGCCAGTATTTTATTGGCTGCGTTTAAAAAATTATAACTGCATTAAAGCGAGGTATAAATAATGAAAATAAAAAACTTCTTAGTAACCCTCTTAATATTTTTTATCTTTACTATAAGCAATGCTAATGCAACGATTCCAATAGCAAACACTTACAAGCAAGGTATATATAAAATTTCTGAAAGCAGCAAAGAAAATTATACTGCAAAACTTATAACTCCTAATAACATTACAAGTTTAATTATTATAGATCCTGATGGAGATATAAAATTTTTCAAGAGATTCGATACAATCAATGAAACGATTAACTTAGGTCCTATGGTTAAAGGTGATATAGTATCAATAATCGGTACTGGAGAAATAGCCGCTAATTTTATAACCATAAGTTAAAACCACTCTCTCGAGTGGTTTTCTTACATTATTTTAACATTCCAAAATCTTTAAAAGGATAAAATATAAACTGAGCCTTTCCTTCTATTTTAGAGCTATCTATATAATGATCTTTCCAATACCTTGCATCTAATGATACAGGTCTATTATCTCCTAAGAAAAAATACTTTCCTTGTGGTACTTCAAATGATCCATTATAATCATCCTTATTTTTTACATAGTCTTCTTCCAACTTTTCTCCATTTACAAATACTATCCCATTTTTTATATCTATCTTATCTCCTGGCAAACCTATTAATCTCTTTACTAAAGTTTCTTTAAGTTCATCTGAATAAAATACAATTACATTTCCTCTTTTTAGATTATCAAAGTTATGTATTCTTGTTACTAAAATTTTATCATTTAAATTTATAGTTGGAATCATTGATCCTGTTGGCACATATACATTAAAAAATACAAACTGTCTTAGTAAAAACGCTATTACTAAAGCACAAAATATTGGTATTATCCAATCTTTAATAAAATTACTTTTCTTCTTACCTTTTTCTTCTATTTTAGTACTTTCTTCCAAAGCATATCATCCTTCCTAGATTATAATTAATATTTCTGCTTTTACTATATATATACAGATTAATTTAGTAACCATTTATTTAACTTACCAATAAAATAAGAATTAGTCAAGTTTACTTACGTTATATTAATCATCATAAAAGAAAATATAAGGTACTATTCTAAAGAATATATATTCTTTAGAATTTGTAACCTTATAAAAAAGTATAATTTCTATATCATATTCATATCTTCAACTCAAAATCAAAATATCACTTAATAACATTCACTTACCTCTCATAAATATTACTGTTCAATGAATTTTGTTAACTCTTGATTAAATTTTTCTTTTTCATCGTAGAATAATCCATGTCCACTATCATTAAATGGTATAATTCTAGAATTCTTAATGATTTGCCTTTGAGCTTCACCCAAAGCAAATAAACAAACTTGGTCATGAATGCCATGAAGAATCAATGTTGGAACATTAATTTTTTCAAGATCAGAAAACAAACTTTCTTCGCCTAACCAAGTATTAGCAACTTCTGCTGTAGCCCAACCTGCTGCCTGCAATCCAAGCTGAAAGAACCAATTTGAAAAACTCTCTGTAATATGCTTATAGAAAAAAATATCTCCAAAATCTTGAAGCATTTTAGGTCGATCAGTATATGTTCCTTTAATTATATCAATAACAGCTTGTTTCTGTAACCCATGAGGAAAATAAGATCTTTGAATAAGGCTTGGTGCTGCCGCTGCGCAAAGAACCAACTTAGAAACTTTGTCATTATCATATCTTGACATATATCTAATAGCGATTGCTCCACCTGTAGAATGACCTAGTAATGTAAAGCTTTTTAATTTAAGTACTTCCACAACTCTTCTAACATCATCCGCTAATCTATCGTAGTCATACCCCCTATATGGTTTATCTGATTCACCAAAGCCTCTTTGATCTATCCCTATACACCTATATCCCATTTTAGGAAGGATATTAAACTGGTATTCAAATAATTTATGACTTCCTGGCCAACCATGCAAAAATACAATTGTATTTCTTCCTTCTTCATTAAGATCTTCTACATAAACTTTAACATCTGGTTCTACTTTAATATAGTAACCCATGCAAATTGCCTCCATTAATAAACTTTCTTTCTAAAAACAGCTTATTCTTTTACAACAAATAGGTGAATTACTACTATTAAGTTTCTAAAACTAATATTAACATGCAATTTGATTAAAATAGATATTTATGATTTATTTATACGTGTATTTATCATATATCGCTTACGCCTTCTATAAAAGCCTCGCCCTCATTCCTTCTCACTATTTCAATGAAAGCCGCCGAAATTTCAGGATCAAATTGTGTCCCGCTGCATTTTTCAAGTTCCTCTGCTGCTTCCTCATAAGTTTTTCTAGTATTATATGGTCTATTTGATGTCATCGCATCAAAACTATCAACAACTGTCAGAATTCTTGCTAAGTAAGGTATTTCCTTGCCCTTTAATTTATTAGGATATCCGTTTCCATCATACCTTTCATGATGACTTATAATTAAAGGTATGATATCTTTAAGTGATTCTACAGACTTTATTATTTCAACTCCATTAGCAGGATGTTGCTTTAATAATTCCCATTCTTCATCTGTTAGTCTCATTTTTTTCATTAACACTTCTTTATTAATGTTAATCTTGCCAATATCATGCATGTAGGCACCATAAATTAAAATTTCTTTTTCTCTTTTGCTTAATTTGAGTTTATCAGCAATCATTCTACTATACACTACAACTCTTTCTACATGACCATAAGTATATCTATCTTTAGCATTAATAACACTAATCAAGGTTTTTATCGAAGCGACAAGTTCAATATCTTTTTCATCTATATTTTTTTTGATTTCATCTAGAATTGAGGTATACGCCTCAACCCTATTCTTATTGAAAAATTTTGCTCTATATAACGCATCATCTGCACTTTTTATTAATTCTATATCATTTCTCGCTTTATTTGGATAAACTGATACACCCATGGAAACTGTAACTTTCCCTTTAGGCTGACTTTCTTCCCCCTCAAAATGTGTACACTCTATTTTTTTTCTTAAATTTTCTGCCATCTGCATTGCTTCTTCCTCATTTGTATCGGGCAGTATTATCGCAAATTCTTCGCCCCCATATCTTGCTGCGATATCTTCTTTCCCTACATTACTTCTAATAATTTCACCAATTTTTCTAAGGACGTAATCACCTTTTTGATGGCCATGAGTATCGTTATATTGCTTAAAATAGTCTATATCTATAAAAATCATGGATACAGGTTTGCTATTCCTATCTCCATTCTTAACTTTCTCTGCTAACGAGTCACAGAAATATCTATGGTTATAAAGTTCAGTAAGCCCATCAATATTTATTAACTCCTCTAACTTTTTAATATGTTCTGCTTCTATCTTTACATAGAATCCCAAAGGCCATGAAGTTAAAATAAATACTCCTGCCAGGATCAAATCATTTTCAAAATATGTATTTACTATTACATTAGGTTCCATAAATATATCCATCGCTAAAATAATTAGAGATGAAATACAGGAAACTATAATACCTTGTTTCATTCCATATTGAATCGTTGTTGTTATTATTATAAACAAATACAAAAATTTATATTGGCTTTCATTTACTCCACATATAAATATAATTATCGAAAACACTATTATAAATACTGCTATTTCAATTTTATTGAATATAGTTCCACGCCTCCATCTAATCTTATTTTTTATTGAAAATGTCCATGCGCAGTAAACTAAAGTTATTATCATTAATGGAGCACAAAGAAATACATATTGATAATAGTAACTAATTTCCCATACTTGCGAGTTAGTATTTTTAATAAACTCTCTACATAAAATTATACCCACGAATAAAAGTGAAGATAATTTTACTACAGATATTATATCATTAACTTGTTTTTTTTTGTCGTCTTTTACACGCTTCATATAATATACCTCATAAATAGTTACAGTGAGGCCAATATGCTGGTCTCACTTTGTAAATTACTCTTCTCTTAAGCACTTAGGTTCTTCTGGCTGATAATGTCCCCATATACATGCAGAAGTAGAAACAATTGATGCGATAAGTGTTGCCGCTGTTGCTACTACCATTAAAATTCTTCGTTTCATTAACTTCACCTCCTTTAAACTAAGTAACCTAGTTTTTTTAATGTCCGAACTGCCTCAATGCTAAATGCCCAGTTTTAGTTAAAGAAAAAATCTGCCACGACAAGCCTATATAAATACACAAAGAATAGGTTAATAAAGTAAGATTCTCTGTTAGCAAATATGACAAAATTAAAATTAATACAATAGCTAAGTAAACGCTCAACGTTATGATAGACACTTTTTTTAGCCTTTTTTTCATTTTATGACTTCTAATTGGTTTTGCCGCACTATCAACAGGAGCTAATTTATATATAATATAATACGACCATGCAAATATTATGCTTCCTACCACTATAATCAAAATCAAATCAAAATGTGCATATTTCGCTGTTATTCCCATTCCTACACTAACAACAGTTCCTATAATAGCACATTTTTCAGGTGAACTCGCATGAGCTCCCCCTGAGCTTTTCCTTAGCATACTTGTTGTAAATGATACGATAAGTGCTTCAATCATTACATTGAAAATAACTCCAAATATCATAACTAATGCTATGCAAATCATAATTTGGATAAAAGCAAATATTCCATAGTTTATTACTGATTTTCTATCATCATTAAGATTTAATTCACGTGCAATATAACCAGAAATTTTTTTGCATATATTCTCAATTTTAAACATCTCTAAGCATTCCTTTTTTTAAATAATAAATTAATGTTATAATTACAAAACATACTAGAGATGGTAACCCATATATTTCTTTTAATACTGGATTTAACATTATAACATCCAAACTATTTCTAAACGCAATGTTTAATAGTAGAATATTTAATCCTTCACACATAAATAAAACTATAGTTGTTATCAATGATGATTTTATAGACAAAACCATATCTGCTTTATTTATGCTCCACATAATAATAATCATTACAAATATATCAAGTATGGTTGGCACTCCATAATTTATAGGCAGAAGTCGTATTCCATATTCACATACTGCTAATAATAAACTCGAAATTACATATCTTTTTGCATTAAGTTTTACATTAGATAACGCTATCATTGCTAGTATTAATACAAATGCTTCTGGAACTAACCTAAATATAAATTCAAATACTGTTAATCTTAACATTTTCTTTTCTCCTTTGATTATGAATTTTCCTTAACGCACTATAAATCACTACAAACACAAATACTCTTATAAGTACATCCCCTACGCTAAGGATAGTGTATCCTAAGTCTATAAAGTCAGTTAAGATCTTTAATTTAGTTTGTGAATCTCCTAATATATGAATATCATTCGTTCCTTGAAAATTTTCTAATGTACGACCTGTAAAGTGCGATAATGATTGATAAACTGGCATAAATCCCGCATTGGCTTTTATTGCAATATCATTTAATACGCCGCCTAAAATCATAAAAACCGATCCAATTATCGAACTTTTGTATAATTCATATTTTAATATCAGTAACAAATATGTAATTAAATAGATAGATGTTAATCCCCCTATAGTTCTTATAAGCACATAATTGCCAAAAAAAGTAGCAACTTGTCCAATAAACGTAAGTATTTCAAATCCAATTAGAGGATAAATAGTCCATGATTTAAACAACGGACTTATTTTGTATCCTCTAATTTTTGCTAAAAAAAATGTAAGTAGTACTGTTTCTGGCATGTTTCCTCCGTGATCAAATTTACTTATAATTCACAATAATATGCATCATAAGAAAACAAATAATTATGAATTATAAGTAAATTATTATGCATATTAATATATATTATAATACCTATTTTGTACAGTTTCTATATCTTTACCTACAAAAGGATAAATTTAATAAATTAGTTATAAAAATACTAAAATAAACTCTACCTATATAGGCTTATATCAAATTTGAATTCAGTTCTATTAATTTAAATTTTCTTTTTAAATATACCTATTCTCATATCTATAGTTATAGCTAAGGATTCATAATCTTCTAGCTTCTCTTTATTCTCCGGTGTAGACTTCCAATAATGAGGTGTCATCTTTAATAAGCTCAATAATTCTTCTTTATTCAATGTTATATCAAATGTTTCATTAGCTTCTTCTATATAATCATTTTCTTCTGCATTTGCTTTATAAACTTTATCATTTAAATGAACCTCAGAATAAATAATATTCCTAAGTTGTATTAAATGATTAGTTCTAGGTAAAACTCTAACAAATATTCCATCATCCTTTAAAACCCTATTACACTCATCAATATCTATAGGACTAAATACTGAAATAATACAATCCACTGTTTTATCGCCAAGTGGTATGTTAAAATTGTTTCCGACCGCCCAAACACAATCTTTGTTTAGTTTACTTGCATATTTTACAGCTTCTTTAGAAACATCTAAGCCATAATAATTAGCTTGAATATTTTTCTTATTCATATAATCTTTTAGGTTTGTTAAGTAATATCCTTCGCCGCATCCTAGATCTACAATATTCAATTTCTTGCTAATTTTATCTGACATCCCATCAACTATTATTTCATTTATCTTATCAGACAATGGTTTATAATATCCTCTGGATAAAAAATCTATTCTTGATAAAACCATTTCCTTTGAATCACCAGGATTCTTACTTCTTTTCTGATTGCTTATTAACAAATTTACATACCCTTCTTTTGCTATATCATATGTATGTTTGTTACTGCATCTGTACATCTTATTTGAAATATCCTTAACTAATTTTTCCTTACAAACTGGGCAAAGCAGCAAGGTCTCATTTAAAATATCATTCATAAACTTACAACTCTCTTTCCATATATTATGTATTATATTTTAATTGCTAAAATCAACATCTACGGTAAAAATCTTCATTGTTAATCAATGTTTTTAGACTATTGTATACTTCTTCTATTTCTCTTGGTATATCAACATGGACTATAAATCCCTTTCCATTAGGTCCATACCCATTTTCGTCAT
Organism: Clostridium beijerinckii; assembly: GCF_036699995.1. Lineage (NCBI taxonomy): Bacteria > Bacillati > Bacillota > Clostridia > Eubacteriales > Clostridiaceae > Clostridium > Clostridium beijerinckii. The sequence continues at coordinate 4,212,440 of NZ_CP144906.1, forward strand.
CTTTTAATCTTGGGATCTCTCCCATCAAAAGTTCCAAATATCTTTTATAATCCCAAATTCCATTAATTCCAATATTAATTAATTTTAAATTCATATCAATATTAGGAATAAATGGAGCATAGTTTATTAACTTAACATTTTTACTATATGTATACCTGGAAAACGAAGCAAAAGTTCTAAGTTGCATAGTAGGATCTTGAATTAAAATTAAAGATTTATATTCTATATTTAATTTGCGTAATAATTCTATTGTCTTTTTAGCATTATCTCCACAATTCGTAGATTTATTTTCTATAATAATTTTATCTGAGTTAACACCATAAATTTTAGTCATTATATCAAAAAATATATCAGCTTCCGGCCTACCATCTACTTGAATCGAATTAAACTCTGAACTTCTCCTTATTTCATCTCTCAGTATTTGGGTAGAATGACCAATCCCCCCACTAATTAAGATTTTATCACATATATTATTCTTCCATGCATTCACAGCACACTGTACTGTATAAGGGATAGAATTACCTAATAAGACTAATACATCAACTTTTTTTAATCCAAATTTTCTTTCTAGTTCTTTAGAATTTAACGTGCTTATATCTCTAACTGCTAAAAATTCAGATATCTTATTAATACAATATTGGATTTCTTCACTATTCATTGTTATTTCCCCCCACCAAAAGCATATAATAACAAAATCACTATTGATATGAATTAATAAATTATAACATATTTTTTCCACTAACTTTACCTATCTATTTTACCATAATATTATCTTTATGTTATTTATATCATCATTATTAACCCTATTATAATAATCATTAATTGGATAAACGCTATACTAGCACAAATATATATTATTAAATTAAATTTTAACAAAAAACATATTTAAAAATCATTAAACATTCTATAATAAAAACTTAGATATAAAGTAAAATAAAAAATAAGATAGATTAGTCATTTAAGAATAATCTATCTTATCCGTGGGTATAAATGGGAGAGGGTTTATATCTTTTGTATAACTATATCTTAACATATTTCAACAATAAATGCCATATATTTTAATATATTCTTTTTTATTTTTCGACATTCATTCTCCTTTATCCAGCTAATGCCTTCGTCTCTTTTTTGTATTATTATTTCTAAATTCATTGGATTTATCAATATAACTGGTATGAAACAAAGATTCTGCCCTTGTGCTATTAGGATCCCCTATATAGCTCTTATACATATTTTCAAGATTTTCATTTTCGTCTGACACTCTTTTTATTGATTTTTTATCAATGTTCCTTAGAATATCTGCTCTCAATATTTTATAATCTTTTCCTAACAACTCATTTGAAGATTTATTATAATATTTTACCTGTACAGCTTTAGCTCTGCAGACGTTATTACATAATTTACAGCCAACACACTCTTCTTCTTTAACCTCTGCCCTTCCTCTAACATTATATTGTATCGCATTAACAGGGCAATTTTGTATACAAGTACCACATGATATGCATAGATTTTCATTAATTTGAGACTTTGTACCTATTCTAGGAGTCCCACCTCCATTTATGCACCCTCCGTTACATGCCACTACTTCAATGAAATAATATTCTTTCCATTTGTTACTGACTAAAAATTTCTCAATTTCTTTTAGACCATTTACCACTGCTACTTTACAATTTTTATTACCTAAAATAACCGATGCTTCTTCTATTTCCTCATATCCTTCTACTGGTTTTAATATCATATTTTCAGCCTCAGATATATCGTTCTTTAAATAACTCATTACGGTTCTAAAAATTGCTTGCATTGCTCCTTGACTTATACCAAAAAGAGCTGCTGCCCCAGTATATTCCCCCATAAAATCATCTGGTTTTTCGTCTGGTATAGCAGTTATATCTATGCCTTTCTCTTTTAAGAGATTTGCATATTCTTTTACAGTTAGGACAATATCAATATCTTTGTAACCCTCTCTCCCCATATCCTCTTTATCAGCCTCATATTTTTTAGCACTACATGGTTGTACAGATACAATAACTATATTGGTAGGCAAAATATTATAAACATCTGCAAAATATGTTTTTATTCCTGCTCCCATCATCTGCTGAGGAGATTTCGCTGTAGATATATTATCCAATATTTCTGGATGATATATTTCAGCGTAACGTATGAAAGAAGGACAGAAAGACGTAAACATAGGAAGTTTTTCTTTATTAGCAATTCTTTTAATGAATTCACTACTTTCCTCTACAACTGTCATATCATTCCCAAATTCAGTATTAAATACTTTTTGAAAACCTAATTTCTTTGCAGATGGAGCTATTTTCCCTCCAACATAAGTACCTATTGGAAGATTAAATTCTTCTCCTAGTGTTGCTTTGACTGCTGGAGATGCCGTTAAAACTAAATATTTCCCACTGCTTAAGGCTTCTTTAACTAAATCTACGTCATTTCTTACATCAATCGCTTCTGTTGGGCAGGCAAGTGTACATTGTCCACAATATAAACATCCCGAAGCTCCGAACCCTCCACTTTTGGTATCCACGGTTTTCCTTCCTGAATCTACTTCCTTTAATATCGCCATCTTAGTTTCTTGAGCACACGTAAAAGCACATGCAGTACATCCAATACATTTTTTCTTGTTTATTTGTATAATATTATCTTCTTCAATTCTATTGGCTTTCTTTGACTTTCCCATAAATTTCTCCATATTATTCATTTCTATAGTTATACTTACTTTTTATCTTCTTTTATTATTACTATATCTAGTTTATTAATTATTTTAATTTTTCATAACAACTGAAAACTATAATTTAAAAGTGAACGCAAAATCTCCACTCCGTTCATTGCGTAAATATTTAATGAGCAAAAAAAGACAGGATTTAAATAAAATGTTGCTATATAATATAGAAAAAGATTAAATGAGGTGAGTGCCTTACATGAATTATGATTCTTGTATAAAAAAGTCCATTGAATATATAGAAAATAACCTAAATAAGAAAATACAGCTAAAGGAACTTGCAGACAAAGCCTTTTTATCCAAATACCACTTTCATAGGGTTTTTCATTCAGTTGTTGGAGAACCTGTTGCTGAATATATCCGTAAGAAAAGATTAGAGGAAGCTGCAAATGAACTATTAACTACAGAAAATAAGATTATAGATATAGCGCTAAAGTATCAATTTAGTAATCAGGAATCATTTACTAAGGCTTTTAAAAAGCTTTATGGAATCCCTCCTAAGGAATTTAGGAAAAACAAAATAAATTTAACAACAATATATTTAAGAAAGAATTCTACAACTTACCTTTCTATGACTGCTTAGAATTCATCAAAAATATTTTTTAAGGAGTGAATCTTTATGAGCTATGTACCAATGGTTATTGAACAAACAAGTCGGGGAGAACGTTCCTATGATATCTATTCTAGATTGCTAAAGGAAAGAATCATTATGCTAAGCGATCAAGTCAGCGATTCTACCGCAAGTATAATTACTTCACAATTACTATTTCTTGAATCAGAAAATCCAGATGTTGATATTCACTTTTATATAAATAGCCCCGGTGGTTCTATTACAGCCGGAATGGCAATATATGATACAATGCAATATATAAAGCCTGACGTATCAACAATATGTTTAGGATTAGCTGCAAGTATGGGCTCGTTTTTACTTGCAGCAGGCGCACCTGGAAAACGATGTGCTCTTCCAAATAGTGAGATTCTAATCCATCAGCCATCTGTACATGGAGGTTTTCAAGGTCAAGCTACAGATATTAGGATTCATACTGAATGGCTGCTAAAAACAAAAAATAAACTAAATAAAATATATAGTGAAAAAACCAAAAAGCCAATAGAGGAAATCGAAAGAGACATGGAACGAGATTATTTTATGTCTGCTCAAGAGGCTTTATCTTATGGAATAATAGATAAAATTCTTTGATAAATATAAATTATTATTATAAATATATTAAAAAGATTCAAAAATTTTTGAATCTTTTTTATTATGTTTATATTATTCACATCTTCATTGGCTATAATATAAATAGTATTCTTATTCTTAACCAAAAAGCAGGTGAAAGTATGTATTATGTAATATATGATTTAGAATTTAATCAAAAAAGTAGTGCCTCTGAAAATTCGGATGTTATTAAACTTTCAGAATCTAATAACGATACTAACACACCAATTATTCCTTTTGAAATAATTCAAATTGGCGCTATAAAACTAGATAAAAATTTTCAAGAAGTATCTACATTCAATTCCTTAGTCAAACCAACTCTATATAAAACCATTCATCCATATGTTGAGAATTTAACTAAAATAACGTACGATAAAGTTTCTTCTTGCAAGAATTTTATTAATGTCCATGAATCCTTTTTAGAGTTCATTGGAAATGATGATGTACTACTCTGTGTATGGGGAGTTGGGGATATTAAAGAACTCTATAGAAACTTGGGATTTTATAATCTATCTACTTCATATATTTCAAAATATATTGACATTCAAAAGTATGCTTCAAAATACCTTAAAGCACCTAAAAATTCCAGAATTGGTTTAAGAAATGCCGTTGAAATTTTAAATATACCAATTTATGGTGAATTCCATGATGCACTTAATGATGCTTACTATACTTCTGAAATTTTTAAGCGTATTTATAACAAATACATGAAGCCTGAAACTTACGTTCCTTCGCCATCAAAAAGAAATACAGAACCCAAAGAAATAATTGATACTGAAGCTTTATTAAAACAATTTGAAAAAATGTATAATAGAGAACTTACTAAAGATGAAAAATCAATGATTAAAGTTGCATACATGATGGGAAAAACCAAACAATTTCTGAAATAAATGCAGCTAGTAGAAAACCTTTTTTAATTTAATATAGAAAGGATACTCTATTACTAATTTTTAGAGTATCCGTGAATTCATAAATCGTAATATTATAGACCTTTTATTTTATATTTATACAATGGCCTTCCAATCTTTCCATACTCTATGATTTTCTCTAGTTCGCCTTGTTTGCTCATATAGTCAAGGTATTTCCTTACAGTAACTTTTGCAATGCCTAGCTTTTCTGATAAGTCTTCAGTAGTAACATACTCTTCTTTAGTATTATTAAGCTCATTAGCAATTGAATTATAAGTATACTTATTCAAACCCTTTTCTAGATTTGGTTTTGTTTCACTACCGTTTGTTTTCTTATTTTTATTACTCAAAATAAACTTATCTAAATCACTTTGTTCCATAGTCTGGTTATTTTCAAAGCTATTTAATCTTTCTCTAAAAATATTTAGAGATTCGTTAAACCTTTCAAATGTAAAGGGTTTTATCAAATAGTCTACAACACCATATCTAAAAGCATCCTTTACTCTTTCTACACTCTTATCAGCAGTAATTAATATAACATCAGATAATATTTCATTTTGCCTTAACCACTTTAGCAAATCTATGCCATTTTCATTAGGAAGAAAAATATCTAATAAAATTAAATCCACCTGCTTCTGCATCAAAAATTCTTTTGCTTCAGAAAGGTTTGCAACCGCTTTTTCCAGTGAAAATCCCTCTATTTTTTTCAAAAACTTAGAATTAATTTGTCTTACCATCGGATCATCTTCAACAATCATAGTTTTAATCATATATTCAACTCCTCCTCATAGGTATAGATATATCCCATTCAGTACCATCATCAACTTTAAATTTAATAGCTCCTTTAGCTTCATCAATGATCTTTTTCACTATATACATTCCAAATCCTCGTTCCCCTTCTTTACTTGTGATTCCAATGTTGTAAATAGAATTTCTGATATTCTCTGGTATCCCACAGCCATTATCCTTCACCATAATTTTCATTTGATCATCTTCCTCAAAGATTTTCATATATATTTCACCAGACCCATCATTTTTAACTGCATCAATAGAATTTTCTATTAGATTTCCCACAACAGATCCTAACTCTTCTGATGTCATATATTGTGGTAATTTAATTACTCTTGAGTTATCATCTATTATCAAATTGATTCTAGCTTCTTCACACTTACTGTATTTAGATAGTATTAACGCTGCTAAAGATACATTTTTTATTTTATCAGATATTATAGTGGTTATATTCTTTTTACTTTCCACTATTACATTAACAAACTTAATTACTTCATCATATTCTTCTAGTTGTATAAGTCCTGAGATTGTGTGAAGTTTATTCATAAATTCATGATTTTGTGCTCTAAGTGACCATGCCATTTTCTTTATACCAGTTAACTCCTCAGCCATTTTTCTAACTTCACTTAAATCTTCAAATGTTACAACTAATCCAAGAATTTGTTTTTTAAATCCTCTTATAATACTGTATTTACACATAACGTTTACTCCAGGGCGAACTTTTATTTCAATATTAGTCATAGATTTCCCGCTGTTTAAAACTTTTAGAGCCATACTTTCGTAAGTAAAATCAGTAATCGGCTTCCCTATATCATTTTCTTTCAAATGCAAAATTTTACTAGCTTGCCCATTAAATAGCGTTATACATCCATTATTATCTAAAGCTATTATACCTTCCTTTATATTTTCAATTACAGTTTCTTTTTGCTTTAAAGCCAAGGCTATTTCTTCTGGTTCAAGTCCAAATATTGACTTCTTTATATTATAAGAAAGAACTATAGCTCCCGATATACCCAATATTAATCCCATTAATATTATAGGAATAAATTTATACATTTTCGTATAGACTTCGTTATCAAATTTATTATACAACATACCAACAGCAACTGCACCTATCTGCTTATTACTATCATCATAAATAGGTGCAAATGCTCTTACAGAAACACCAAGTGTACCGCTTCCTGTTGATATATATTGCTCTCCTGTGTTTAATACCCTATCTTCATCTCCACCAGCAAATCTTTCGCCTATTTTACTTTTATCTGGGTGAGAATATCTTATACCATTCATATCCATAATTACTATAAACTCTACATTTGTCTTTATACGTGCCTTCTCTATCTCACTATTTAACAGATCAATCGGAATTGCCTTATTTCCTTTCAAATATTCTTTAACTTCATAGGTTGATGCAAATGAATCCGCTATATTCAACATATTTTTATCTATTTGATCTCTTAATAACTTTTTCATTTCGATAAAAGAAAGTATTGTTATACTTCCAATTGAAATTACAAGGATAGCTATTACAAGAGATATTATTTTTCCTTTTAGCTTCATTTTATCCCCTCTATCTAATTCTAAATTTTAGTTTACTTACATTATATATAAATAATTCCTTATTACCAAATAGTACAACTTCTTTAGTAATACGTTTACTTACTGTTTGTCAAAGCAATTTCCCACAAAAAGTTAAGAGCGTATCCCTAGGAATCCGCTCTTAATTCATAGTTTATTAAAGCTAATAAACTAATACTCAATAATTATAGTAATACTAAATGCTATCTTTTCAACTACTTTCTAATCTTTAGTATATATAGAAGTCTATTTATATTCTTTAACTTCTTCTTGCCCGTTTAAAACTCTTAGTGCACCTTGAGCTAAAGCAAGCATTTCATCTTCACCTGGATAAACAGTTATTGGAGCAATAAATTCCACTTTTTCTTTTATGATGTCTACCATCATTTTTTCGTAGGCAATGCCTCCAGTTAAAATTATCGCATCTACTTTTCCGCATAAAACCGCAGCTGCTGCACCTATATCTTTTGCTACTTGATATCCCATAGCTTCATAAACTAACTTTGCCTTCATATCTCCTTCTGATGCAAGCTGTCTAACTATTCTCCCATCGTTTGTATCAAGATATGCTACAAAACCGCCTTTTCCAGTTATCTTCTTCAATATTTCTTCTAAAGTATATTCCCCGCTAAAACACATTCTAGCTAAATCACCAGATGGTATACCACCACTTCTTTCTGGTGAAAATGCGCCTTCTCCATCAAGAGCATTATTTACATCAATTATTCTTCCATTTTTATGTGCGCCTACCGAAACACCGCCTCCCATATGAGCAACTATAACATTTATATCTTCATAGTTCTTCATATTTTCTTGCGCATACCTCTTAGCCACTGCCTTTTGATTTAATGCATGAAATATACTTTTTCTTGGAAGTTCTGGCACTCCTGAAAGTCTTGCTATATCTTCCATTTCATCTACAACTACTGGATCTACTATAAAAGCAGGTTTATTAATAGACCTAGCAATTTCATTGGCAATTATAGCACCAAGATTAGATGCATGCTCTCCTTGAACATTTTCTTTTAAATCTTTTAACATATTATCGTTTACACTGTAGGTACCACTAACTATAGGCTTTAAAAGGCCACCTCTTCCAACTATTGCATCCATTTCAGTTATATTTATTTTATTGTCTTCTAGTATTTTTAATATAACATCTGTTCTAAAGCTTTGTTGATCAACTACGTACTTAAACTTTCCTATCTCTTCTGATGAATGTCTAAGTGTTTCCTCAAAAATTTCCTTTTCACCTTCATATACTGCTATTTTAGTTGATGTGGAACCTGGATTTATAATTAATAATTTATGACTCACACATTTTCCTCCCCTACGTTATATTTAATTATAGTATTTGCATCTATTGTTATTATTATAAACACAGATACAAAACCTGTTTTTAAATTATACTCTGTAGGTATCAGCTTTAGCAAGTATTTTTCAATATTAAAATTAATTTTATTAATTCATACTATAGCTCTTAACCCAATACTAATAATTATTTTATTATTGTACTACTGCTTCTCTGCTCAATTTCTTTTCTTTATTTGCTCTGAGCATTTTAAACACATAAGAAACAATGAATGGACAAACAATAGCAGATACTACGCATGCCGCTGCAACTTGTGCTGTTGCTATTGTTGCTATTGCAGCCAATGTTGGATCTGCCGCTGCAACAGCTGCTGGTGTGGCTACTGCATTTCCCGCTGTTGATCCTGTTGCAAGTCCAATTATAGGTTCTTCTCTAAATAATTTTAAAAGTATATATGCCCCTATTCCAGTAAAGGCAGCTATCACTCCTAATAATATACCAGGACCTCCAGCTTTTACAATTGTATCAAGATTCATTCCTGCACCTAATGGGAATGAGAAGAATGGAATTAATAACAACTTACTACTTCCAAGAAATTTTCTCATATCAGGGTCGGCATTTCCTAAAATCATTCCTATTCCTATTGGAATTAGCACTGCAACAAGCGACATAAATGGAATTTGAGCAAGCCCCGATGCACCTAATGCAACCAAAGTGAAAAATGGACCATCTTTTAAAGATAATAAAGCATAAGCACCTACATCTGTTTCATCGCCATATTGTGAAGCTAGAGATGCATATAATCCACCGTTGCAATTTGTTAGTGCTGAAAGAATCGCTAGTGGTGATAAACCTAATACCCCAGCTGGTCCAAAAACTTTTCCTACAATTATACCGATACCAGCACCCACTATAAATTTTCCAGATATTAATAGTGCACCTTTTTTTAGTGCTTTAGGTGCTAATTTGAAATTAATTTGCGAGCCAATTAAAAACATAAAGCAAGCCAGAATTGTTGATGATGCCGTCGAACTAAATAGTGCTGTTGTATATCCACCAATTTTAAGAAATTGCGGACAAAAAGTATTAACTAGTACTCCTAAAAAAAGTGGAACAAGCATCATACCACCCGGTATTTTATCGAGTGTTTTCTTAATTGGGATTTGCATATATATACCTCCTAAAATCTTGTTTTTTTATTTTTAAACATTTACATATTTCTCATAGTAAATTTTTATATAAACAACTCTAATTTATAATCTTGTGGGATACAATTATTTATAATTATGTTTTACTTATAATTTGTACATGTCACAAATGCATTAATTCTGATTTCTTACCTTTTAGCAACATGTACAAATTGAATTATCTTATTTTCTTGCGACCCCACTTTCTCTTGCAGCATTTGCAATTGCTTCTGCTACCTTTGTAGCAACATTTTTATCTAAAGCACTTGGAATTACATTATTTTCATTTAAATCTTCATCTCTAATGTATCCAGCTATGGCATATGCTGCAGCAAGTTTCATTTCCTCATTTATTTCTTTTGCTCTAACATCTAAGGCACCTCTAAAAATACCTGGGAAAGCTAGAACATTGTTCACTTGATTTGGAAAATCTGAACGTCCTGTTCCTATAACTCTAGCTCCAGCTGCTTTTGCTTCATCTGGCATAATTTCCGGTGTTGGATTTGCCATTGCAAAAATTATTGCGTCTTTATTCATTGCTCTAACCATTTCAGGCTTCAATATTCCTGGAGCAGATACTCCAACAAATACATCGGCATCAATTAAAGCATCTGCAAGGCTTCCTTTTATATTATCTGGATTTGTTATTTCCGCTAAAGCATCTTTAGCATCATCAATTTTTTCCATGCCTCTATATAAGATACCTACTTTATCGCAAGCAATTAAGTTTTTTACTCCTGATGATAATAAAAGCTTAGCTATTGCAGTTCCTGCAGCCCCCGCTCCATTTACTACTACCTTTATATCTTCAAGCTTCTTATCTACTACTTTAAGTGCATTTATAACACCAGCAAGAACAACTATTGCAGTTCCATGTTGGTCATCATGGAATACTGGAATGTCGATTAATTTTTTAAGTTTTTCTTCAACTTCAAAACATCTTGGCGCTCCAATATCTTCTAAGTTTATTCCACCAAATGTTGGCGCTATCAATCTAACTGTATTAACTATCTCATCAACATCGTTAGAATCTACTAATATAGGGAAAGCATCAACATCTGCAAATTCTTTAAATAAAATTGACTTTCCTTCCATTACAGGCATTCCTGCCATTGGCCCTATATCTCCTAGTCCTAACACTGCACTTCCATCTGTTACTACTGCTACCAGATTTCCTTTTGATGTATATTTGTAGACGTTTTCTTGATCTTCATGAATTTTTCTGCATGGTTCTGCAACTCCTGGTGTGTATGCAAGACTTAAATCATCTCTTGTTTCAACCTTAACCTTAGATGTGATTGAAATCTTTCCTTGTTTTTCTTCATGTAATTTTAAACTTTCTTCAAAATAATTCATTTAAAACATCCCCTCTATATTTAAACATTTACATTTGATATTTAATATTTTGTTGTTCTTTGGTGTAACTAGATAATATCATTTTGTCTGAAAATTTAAAATATTAAGTAACTTTAATTTATATTTAGTAAATTAAGAATACTTTGTGTTTTTTTTAACGAGTATTTTAATTGCCCTGAATAACTTTTTCACATAGTATCAATAAATATCTTTTTAGACATATTATCTTATGTACTATACAAATATAAAAAAATATATCATAGAAATAAAAAAATAAAATGGAGATCCTATTCTTTTGAACACGATCTCCATTTTGCTTTTTTCATAAACCCTTATTTAACTTCAGCCTATATGTGTAATTCCTCCCCAGAAAAATAATATGAATATATGGGTAGGATAATAAAAATAAAACAAATATTTTAATCCACGTCCCTTTTTTCCATTATAAAGCATCATTAGCGGTATAGCGAAAATCATAATCCATTGATTGTAACCATAAAATATATTCTTAAATGAAAAACTCGCAAATGGAAAAAACGATACTGAAAAAATTGCATAAATAATCATCATTTTTTTTCTGTCATTTCTTAAATAAAAAAATATTATTCCGAGAGCAACAAATGAAACACTTCCTTCACAAAACAATGGACAGGGTAAAAAGGATATAATAATTCCAGCTATGTTTTTTGAAAATATTGAATAAGTGCTTATTGGTAATACTACTTCAAACATTATCGCTAAAAAAATAATATAAATTTTCCTGTACAAATCTTTGTTTTCATCTCTTAAATATTCAATTAGTAATATATTTAATGCTATTAAAAAGAATGTCTCGAATATATTATTGCTCACTGGAAAATATGATGGATTATTCACTGATACCTTCCATGAAATAAATTTTCCTAAAGACATTACTATTGAAAATAAATATAATCTTTTAACATAAGTTTTTCTATTCCTCGTATAAAAAAAGCCTTCTGCCATTGTAAAGAAAAAAAGTGGAGCTGATAATCTCCCAAGCCAATTAAACCAAATTGGAATTCCATTTGATGCTAAGAATTCATGCATATGATCCATTGTCATTAATATTAATGCGATTATCTTCAAAGAAAATCCACTAAACCCCTTTTGAATAATATTATTATTTGCTATATACATACTGTATCTCCTAGCTATCATTAAAATTTCATACGTAAGTTCAATAACATTTATTAATAACTATTTGTTTAGATATGTTCCATAAACTTATTTATGTTATTATCTATTTCTACTTCTGAAAATGCAATAATTGTTGTTGTTAGCGAATATTCTGATATATCATTTATAAACTCTTCTATCTCTTCTAAATTCTTTACAGATAATTTTACTAAGAAACACCCATCCCCTGCTATCCTATAGCCCCATTCACTCCTTCTATGATTTTTAATAAAATTTTTAAATTTGTTATATTCTCCGTTTTTCATTGTAATCTTCATTATACAATCAATTGATAATCCTAGCTTTTTCTTATTTATTCTGATTGTATAACCTTCTATAATACCACTATCTTCAAGCTTGTTCACTCTCTCTGTAACGGACGGAGGTGATAAATTTATGCGCTTAGATAATTCTCTTATTGATAACCTACTATTTTTTTGCAACTCTGATAATATTGCTATATCTATTTCATCAAATTTCATATGTAACACTCCCAGTATATTTTTTATTTCAAATATAATCTTATCATTAGTATTATATGTCATTTAGAATGCAAATAAGACTATAACTCCTATATAATATTAATTGTTAATATTATATATAAGGAGATTTATTATGGCAAGAATCAATTTTTCAAAAGAAGGAAATACACCATTTCAAAAACTATTAGGACACAATAAAGATATTATGTTAAAGTGGTCTGATTTAGAGAATCTTCTTTTCTCTACCAATACATTCACTTCTGAATTAAAAGAACAGGTAAGACGTACTTTGGCATTTAATAATGGCTGTGAATATTGTATGGCTAAAGGTAAGCCATTCAATAATATAAACGATTCAAAGATTTTAGCAGCTACCAAATTTGCAAATTCATTTTCAAAAAATTCTGTAGTTAGTGATGAGGATTTCATCCCTTTAAATAATGAATTTTCTGAAAAAGAGATTTCAGAGCTTATTGCTCTAATATGCTTTATAACAGCTTCTCAAAAATTTGGAGCTACTCTTAATTTACAACCAAGTTGTTCAATTAATATTTAATAAAAATACCTACTAAAAGTAAATTATTTTCTTTTAGTAGGTATTTCTATATATCATGAAGTTAAATTTTATATTTCTCTAAATCATTTTTAAAGGTTTTTGTAATACCCTTAAAATCAGATATATTATCTATAAGTTTTTTTATCTCATTTGTATAATTTATTACACTAGCACTTACTTCTTCCGATGATGCTGAATTTTCTTCCGCAATGGCTGCTAACGACTCTATACTATCATATACATCAGATATAGAATCAGCTTCAATATTTAACTTGCTTATAGTCTCAATCATAGAAGTTGCTACACTCTGTACTGATTGATTAGCTTCATAGCTAATATTTCGTACGACATCTAAGTTATTGGTTTCTTTTTCTAATACATCATATTGAACATCTATATGATCCACTAAGAAACCTATTTCTTTAACAAATTGAGCTAAATTAGAGTTAATATCAAGTACTGCCTCTTTGGACTGTTCAGCAAGTTTTCTTATTGATTCTGCAACAACAGCAAACCCCTTCCCTTGCTCTCCTGCCCTAGCAGCTTCTATGGATGCATTCAACGCTAATAAATTAGTTTGTTCTGCTATTCCTGATACTATAGATACAATATTATTTATATCTTTAGCCCTTCCTTCAAGCTGTGTGCCCTTCTCTTTAACTTCATTAAAACTCTGTAAAGATTTCAAAATATTTTTACTTGCATTTTCAACATTTTCATAGCTATTATTAATCTTAAGCATGGCATCTTCAAGTTCTGATTTATTTTCATTCTCGTTTTCAACTATATTCCTTAAGGCTTCGATGTTTCCATTAAGTGCTTGTACAGCTTTATCTGTATTTTGAGCTTGTGTAACAGCTCCATTCGCAACCTGTTCAACAACGCCACTTATTTCTGTTGAAGTATGATTCATCGAATCAGAAATCTTGTTTATAGTATTTACAAAAGTATTCATTTCATCTGTAACACCTTTAAATCCAACGAAATCTGCCTGAATTACTTTTTTATGTTCCTTAAGTAAATCATAAATTTCTTCAAAGAAATCATTAGTGGTGATTTTTCCATCAATATTGTATTCATTTTTAATTATTCGTTCTATTTCTTCTTTTATTTTTCCTATAGGTGACATCATTAAAGAAACACCTACAAATGTAGCTAAACCAGATACTAGGCTCCCTATTAAAACCTTTGTAATATCATTTATTCCTAACATTATCAAAAAAACTATAGCTGATATTATAAATGAAAATACTCCTGTCTTTGCCCCAAAACTTTTTATAATACCCAAAGAAAAAACTCTATTAAAAAAGTATTTTTTATTGTAATATACATCTCTTTCAAAAGTAAGTTTTAATTTAAGTTCACTGCTTGTTCTTGATATTTCTTTTATATCTACTTTCTCGTTAAAGTGTTCGCAAGTCCCTTCAAGCATACCTAAAAAATAGTCAAACATTCCTCTAGAAGAATTATAGCTAAAGATAGCTTCCCTACTCGATATTGGCTCTATAGATACCAAAGGTGGCTTCGCTCCTGCAAACTTTTTTGTCATCACTACATGTACATCAAACATGGACTTTAAAAATGAATATACATTGTCATGTTTGAAAAATGCCGGATAATCATGACTAAAAGCTTTTATATTATCTTGTCCAATTTTTCTCCAAAGAGCTCCTACCTCTATATTTTGAGATTTAGCTATGTATGATATTATTTTCTTAACTTCCCCATCGTCTACATTTTCAATAGGTGAAAATATTTTTGTTTTTCCCCAACCTATATAATCCATTGCTTCATTAACAATTGAGTCTCCAAACAACTTTCTATTTGTCTTCATCCATGTTGATACGACTGTCCCTTTCATAAACACATTACCTCCTTTTCTATTACAGTATTTTATGCCATTTATTATATTTCACGTTATTATCTAATACAATTATACACTTATTTCCCTTAATCAGTAAATATATTATTATTTAATATAAATTATTATTTAATATGTTCATTTTTGTTTTTAAATAACTATCGCATCATTTTATTGACACAAAAGAAATAGTATGGTAAATCTAAAATAATTGAAATAAATTAATTCTATACAGTTTAATTACATTTATAAAATTGATTAGATATTGGTATTAACAATATAATTTAAACATTAGATGTTTTCTTATTAGATTTATTGTTACTTATCTAAAGTAGTGAGGTGATTCAGCATTGATATTTTCTAATCTTAATATAAATAAAGATGAGCCTATTTATATTCAAATTGAAAGACATATAAAACAAGGCATTAAAAACGGTGAATTAAAAAAAGATAGTAAGCTTCCATCTACAAGAGAAGTAAGTAAATTTTTAAATATAAGTAGAAATTCTGTAATTTCAGCCTATGAAGAATTAGAAAGCATAGGAGTAATAACAACAAAAAGAGGGGTAGGTACTTTTATCTCCATAGAAAGTGAAAATGAAAGCTATGAATATAATGTAGATTTTTCTAAAATGATTAATAATTATGGAACTACCTTAAAGAAGTTTGATATCATAAAAAGTGAATTACCGTATAAGAAGGGAATGATATCATTCAAATCCATTTCTCCTGAAAGTCATCTCTTTAATCTTGATGATTTTAAAAGATCTCTGTTAGATGCTTGGACTTACGAAGAAGCCAATCTATTAAATTACGGTTATGCTAAAGGATATAAGCCGCTAATAGATTATTTTTTAGATTATATGAGAGATAAAAGAGTTGATACTAATAACAAAGATATTTTAGTAACTAATGGATTTACTGAAGCTTTTGATATAGTAATTAGTTCGCTAACAAATAATGGTGATATTATTTTATGTGAAGAACCAACACATAATACAGCTTTAAAAATTATGAAAGCCTATGGACTAAAGATAATTCAAGTAAAAATGGATAAAGAAGGCCTAGATTTAGTATCTCTTGAAAATGCTTTAAATAAATATAATCCAAAGTTCGGATATTTAATCCCGTCTTACAATAATCCAACTGGAATCGTAACTAAAACTGAAAGAAGAAAGGAAATATATAAACTTTTTAGAAAATATTCCGTTCCTATAATAGAAGATGGCTTTAATGAAGAATTACTCTACTCAAGCTCCCCCATTGATCCAATAGCCTCACTATGTGGAACTGGTAATGGAGTCATATATATAGGAAGTCTTTCTAAAATACTGTTTCCAGGTCTTAGAATAGGATGGATATTCGCAGATGATTATCTTATAGAAACTTTAGAAAGTGTAAAACGTGGAAGAAATATTCATTCTTCTTTTTTAGATCAAAGCGCATTTTTCTATTACCTAAAAAGTGGTGCCTTTAGCAGATATGTTAAAAATGTAAGAAAATATTATAGAGATAAATACAATCTTGTACTAGATATGGTTGAAAAATATATTCCATATGAATATATAACTGGTGAAGGTGGCCTTCACGTATTCATAAAGCTAAAGAACAACATAAATGCAAGAACTCTTCTGAAACTCTGCTATAAAGATAATGTATTATTTATGCCTGGTGATATTTTTTATGAAAATTCCAATGACAATGTAGAATTTCACACTAAAACAGATGATAACAAGCCTATTACAGATAGAAAGAAAAGCTTAAAAGGTTATGATACTTTTAGAATTGGATTTGGTCGAGTAAGTGATGAAGATATAAAAAAAGGTATTGAAATAATAGGAAAAAATATAAGACTTTTAGATAATTAGTATCTAATTAAGATAAAAAAATCATTGCCACAAAATTATGGCCAATGATTTTTTTACTTAACACCTATTATAAGAATTTTTATTATATATTTTTTAATGCCTGCAAAGCAGCTATATTTAGTAAACTCCAAGGTTTATTAAAATGTGGTTGGAAGAAGAAATCTGTCATTGCAAGTTCTTCTATAGTCATTTTATTTTGAATTACTACTGATAATGTGTTCATAAATTGTGTTAAATCTAAATTCGAAATTATTTGACCTCCAAGTATTCTTCTACTGTCTTTATCATAAACTAATTTTAATAATGCTTCTTCGTAAGTAGGCATAAACTCTGGTCTATAATTATCTGTAACAGAAACTGCTCCTACATTAAATGATGTTGTATTTTTTGCAACTTCTTCAGTTAATCCTGTAGATGCAATACATTTTTCATATATCTTAATTCCTGATGTACCTTGTGTTCCCATATACTTTAATTTAGGTTCAACTATATTATGAGCGATTAAAGTTCCCATTCTAACTGCATTTGTTGCTAAAGGTATATATCGTGTATCATCAGCCGGATTGAATTTAACAACACAGCAATCTCCTGCTGCGAATACATCTTTTCTACTTGTTTGCATATATTCATCAATCATAATTGCACCATTTTGAAGCGTCTCCAATTTACCTTTTACAAGAGCTGTGCTTGGTGCAAATCCAATGCATAATATAACTAAATCTGCCTCATATTCATTATTATCAGTCACTACATGTGAAACTTTATCATTCTCTCCCTTGAATAATTTAACTTTTTCCCCTAAAACTAGGTTTATTCCATGATCTCTAAATTCCTTTTCTGCAATATCAGTAAATTCTTTGTCCAAGTACTTAGACATTATTCTCTCTTCAGCATCAATTAATGTAACATTTTTATTCTGAATTTTGAAAGCTTCTGCAAGTTCCACACCAATGTATCCGCCACCAATTACAACTACATTCTTTGCATCACTGCGTCTAGCTTCAATTTCTTTCGCATGATTATAGTTCTTACATAATAAAATATTTTGTAAATTTCCGCCTTCAAACTTAGGTATTATTGGCCAAGACCCTAATGTTAAAACTAGCTTTTCATAACTGTCTTCAAATATTTCACCATTTTCTAAATTCTTAACTTTAACAAATTTATTATCAAAGTCAATATCTAAAACGTCATGTTTCATCTTTGTTTTAACTCCTAAAGAGCTCAAATTATCTGGCGAATTATAAAATAACTTTTCTGTTTCAGTAACTATTCCGCCTATACTTAACGCAATTCCACAAGATAGAAATGATATATTATCGTTTCTTTCATAAACTACGACATCACTATCTGGGTATAATTCCTTTAAATTAACAATAGCAGCTGTTCCTGCATGTGTGCATCCAATTACAATAACCTTCATATCATATCCTCCCGAAATTCTTTTGATAATTTTTATTTATAAATAATAATTATTAACTAATAATATTATATATCTTTATTCAAAAAAAATAAAGAATTTTTCTTCAAAAATACAATTATTCTCTGATATCTATTTTGCAATTAAATCTCTACATTCTGTAATTAGCTATCATTTAGTGTGATAAAAGTTTTATTATGTAGATTTATCATTGAAACATATATATATTATTAATTATCTGTTTATGATATATTTTATACTTCCCATTGAATAATATACTTAATGCACTTAGAACCCTTATTCTATCTTTTTAAAGTTCAATTTTTCCATTACAAGATCCATTTTTTTTATATCAATAGGCTTTGTCGCATATACTTCACAACCATTGTTAAAAATACTTTTGACTAAGTCCGCATCATTTAGAGCTGTTGTCATTATTATTTTAACTTTTTTATTATTCTCAATATTTTTTTGCTTTTCTATTTCTCGAATAGTCTTTAGAACCTTCACTCCATCTACCTTTGGCATCATTATATCTAAGCACACCAAATCATAAGGTTCGCCTTCATCTAATGCAATTAAATAGGCATCTAATCCTTCCATTCCATCAAGTGTGATATCACACTCACCATACTTAGACATAAATTTAAACAAAAGCTTTCTACTTGAAAGATCATCTTCTACTATTAAAATTTTCACTGTTAAGCCCCCTTATAAAATATATAGTATAAAACTTATAAACTATTTATAATTTTCTCGTAGTTATTTTTAATTCCCAACTCATCTTTCTTTCTTGCCGCAAGTTCAATTTTAAATGCTAAAATCTTAATATTATTCAAACTGTTTTCTTCACAATATTCTTTTATTTCATGAGCTATATTTTCAATCTTAATGTAATCTTCTAGCGTTTTTTCTTCAATAAAATATCTCTCCATGCTATATAACCATTTTAATAACGTCTCCTTAATCTCTTTATCAACTATAATAAAACTATTACTATATGTAGTATTTCTTAAGAATAGTTGAATGGTGCTTTTTGCCTCTAAGTCGATGTTCTTTAGAGTCCTTTCTAAAATTTCTTTAAGTTTATTTATATCTATTGGTTTTGAAATATAGTCATCCATGCCTTGTGATAAAAATCTTTCTCGATCTCCCTTCAAAGCATAGGCTGTCATCGCTACAATAGGAATATGCCCTCCTGTTTTTATTTCATTTTTTCTAATTATCCTAACAGTTTCACTTCCATCTAATTCAGGCAATTGTACATCCATTAGAATTAAATCAAATCTGTAATTTTCAATAAATTTCAAAGCTTCAACTCCATTTGATGCAACCTTTATATTAATATATCCCAGCTCTTTCAAAACTTTTTTAATCACTATCTGATTGATCTTATCATCTTCTACTACGAGAATTTTTTCACTCTTAGAATTTTCATCATTTATTTTTTGATGATCTAATTCTCCAATATCCTCCATCGCCTTTTCTAATTTAATGGCAAAGTAAAATTTACTTCCAACTCCTTTTTCACTCTCTACTTCTATATTCCCACCCATTAATTCTACAAGTTTTTTGGAGATAGAAAGTCCAAGTCCCGTTCCTCCATATTTTCTTGTTATAGATCCATCAACCTGACTAAAACTCTTAAAAAGGTGTTGCATCTCATTTCTGCTAATTCCAATCCCTACATCTTCGACCACAAACTGAATTTCATATTCATTTTTACTTTTGTTTATCTTTCTTACTTTTATAATTACAAATCCAGATTCTGTGAATTTTACAGCATTAGAAACTAAATTGTTTAATACTTGCTCAAGCCTATATACATCTCCAACTAAAACTTGCGGAATATTCTCATCAATCGTATAGTGAAGTTGTATATACTTTTCATTAGCCTTTGGCAAGTTAGTATATATTACATTTTTAATAAGAACTTGTATATTAAAATTCACATTCTCAATCAAGACTTTCTCTGCTTCAATTTTTGACAAATCTAAAATATTATTTATTAGTGATAATAACGAGTGAGCACAACTTTTTACAATACTCAGATTTTCTTTCTGCTCTTCTGTAAGATTAGTTGAAAGCGTCAAATCTGTCATACCTATTATTCCATTCAATGGAGTTCTTATTTCGTGACTCATATTTGCTAGAAACTCACTTTTAGCTCTATTGGCTGCCTCTGCTGCTTCTTTAAGTTTGAAAAGTTCCTCTTTTGTCAGTGCTCGGTCAAACTTATACACATTTTCTCTTTCATTCCCCACAATATTCCCCAACCTTTCCCTTTAGATATATTAACTCCTGTTAATACTATCCTTATTTTAGAGGAATAGACCGCTTATCTTATCTCATTCTATATAATTAAGGTAGGAAGCAAAACAAAAATTTCTCTTAATTTTCTCTTCCTACCTTTATCTTTGTAGATTAGTATTTACCAAATTCACTATCACTTAGTTTTATTCTTTTTTTATTTGAAGTAACTGCCACTTCTTTATCTTGCGAGTTGTCTCCCATATCATACGATTGTCTCAATATATAGTTCTTACTATTTTTGCTTACTCTTCCTCTCGAGCTATCATTTTTAAGTTTAAAACTAGAAACTAAATCTTTAAGCAGTTCTGATTGACTTGAAAGTTCCTCACTAGCCGCTGCACTTTCTTCCGCTGTTGCTGAGTTTGTTTGTACAACTTGTGATACTTGCTCTATTCCTAAATTTACTTGTGATATTCCAGTAGCCTGTTCATCTGAAGACGCTGCTATTTCTGATACGAGAGTCGCTGCTTTAGATACCCCATCAACTATTTCATATAAAGCTTTTGCTGTGTTATTAGCAATTTCAGTTCCATTTTCCGATTTCTTTATAGACCCTTCAATAAGTGCTGTTGTTTCTTTCGCTGCATTTGCACTCCTAGCTGCTAGATTCCTAACTTCTTCAGCAACTACTGCAAAGCCTTTTCCATGTTGTCCTGCCCTTGCGGCCTCAACTGCTGCATTTAGCGCAAGTATATTGGTCTGAAATGCTATTTCATCTATTACTTTTATAATCTTTGAAATATTGGCTGAAGATTCATTTATTTCACTCATAGATTTAAGCATTTCATTCATATGCCTACTTCCTTGTTCTGCATTTACTTTTACTTCAAGAGCTAACTCCTTAGCCTGATTCGCATTAAAAGCATTTTCCTTAGTTTGTGCTGCAATTTCGGTTATTGACGATGTCAATTGTTCTATCGCACTTGCTTGCTCTGTAGCTCCCTGTGATAATAACTGACTACCGTCTGAAACCTGGCTCGCACCTGTATAAACTTGTTCTGACACATTATTTATTTCACTAAGAACTGAATTTAATGAGTCTATTATTGTATTTAGAGAAGCTGATATGCTATTAAAATTACCATGAAACTCTTTTACATTTTCAATATTGAGATTACCTTGTGAAATTTGTCCTATTATATCAGAAATCTCTCCAACAACACGTTTTAATCCATCTTCGGTCTCATTAACAGCTTTAGCTAAAATTCCAAACTCCCCTTTATAATTTTCACTTACTGGAACATCAAGGTTCCCTTTAGATATTTCACTCATAACACTCGTAACTTCCTTAATTGGTTCTACCATAGCTCCAATCAGTTGATTTATACCCTCTACAACCTGTTTAAAGTCTCCACTGTGTTTTGTTTCATCTGCTCTTATATCCAATTTCCCTTCTACCGCAGCATTTGATAGCATTTTAGCATCGAATATAAGATTATCTATCGCACTCTTAACATCTTTTAAACTATTGGATATTCCTTCAAATTGTCTGCTAACTTCATCAGTAAATTGATCTGCTTCTTTAATTTTTAAGTCAAAATTAGTATTTCCACATGCCAAAAGCTTTAGATTTCCCTCAAGTCTCTTAACTTCACCCTTTGTATAATCGCTTACCCTAATAATAGGTGTTAAATCAGTTACGACTTCCACATATCCTACATTCTCACCATTTTTATTCTTTAAATAAGACGTATCTTGCTTATTGCTCATGCCACACCATTCAAAGAAACTTTCTGATTTTCCCTTATGAAGCTGTTTTATACCACATTTTTCAGTATTACATATATTAGCCCCTGCATGACTACACGCCAACCCGTAACCAGATTTTCGATCTCTAATGACACCTTGATTAATCATTAAATTTTCAAATGACTTGTTCATATACGTCCAATTCATATCATTGTCTGTAACATGAATTGGGAAAGGTATAGCATCTATAATAGCCTCATACCAAACAGCCTTATCTACTACAGTATCTAAAGTTCCATTTACTCCATCTATTACTTTTCTGAAATCTCCTTCATGTTTTCCTGAATCGGCTCTTGTTTCAAACTTTCCTTCTATTGCCGAATTTGATAACATATTTACATCTGTCACCAGCATTCTTACATTCTCTACTACCTTATTTAATGCAGGAGATATTTCATCTTTTTCATCTTTCGCAACTATATTAATATCCATGTTACCTTTAGCTATTTTATTCATAGCCCCTATAACATCATTCTGTAATGTGTTAGAAAACGAGTCCATAACTTTAGCCATTTGTCCTATTTCATCGTTAGTTGATATGTCTACTCGTTCACCAAGATGCCCTTTACTCATTTCCCCAAGAATAGTTAATACCTTATTTATTGGCCTACTAATTAATCCTGATATTATTATTCCAGATACTAATGCAATAACTATTCCTATAGAAATCACTACAAGCATTATAATAATTGCACTACTCGCAGCTTTTGAATTAGTGTCAGCCTTCACTTTACCTTCTGCCTCTTTTAGCTCAATAAGTTTGGTAGCCGAATTATCAATATTACTAGAGAATATGCCTGCATCACCATTCATGATACCTACAGCCTCCGTATCCTTATTTTGTACCGCCAAATCAATAAATTTATTTCTAAGTGGTCTGTATTTATCCATATTTACTTTTAAATTATTATATTCATTAACTAATTCCTGATCTTTAAGGGTGAGCTTAAGAGATTCCATAGCTTTATCTATTTCTTCATCATTTTTAGATATTATGTTCTTACTTTCATTATTTTTATATGTATCAGTTTCAATTAACAAAGTTCTACACAATACTTTATTTTTTTGTAAATTTACTTGTATAGTACTGGCAAAACTAATAGCTTTTGTGTTGTCTTCGTATAGATCACTATCTAATTTACTGATTTTTTGTAAATTAAAAATCCCCACCGATCCTACAATTCCCATTAATATAACAATTCCTAAAAACGCCGTTAAAATTTTACCCCTTATCTTTAAATTCAAAAACCACTTCATATTCTTTACCTCTCATCTTCTTTAAATTTTATCTGCACGTAATTTAATTTAAACTTAATACAATCCTATATTTTTTTGTAATTATTAAACTTCTCCTTTATTTAATTCTTCTATTTCATCATCTTCTAAAAGCCTATTACAATCTATAAGAAGTCTTACTTCATTCTGAATCTTTCCAATACCCTTTATATAACTATTTGAATTATATCTCTCCAAATTTACCTTTGGAGGAGGAGAAATATTACTTTCATCAATATTTGCAACCTCTATAACTTTATCTATTATCAAACCAATATCTATATTTTCAATTTCAACTACAATAATGCATGTCCTATCATCATATTCTTTCTCCTCTTTTTTCAATTTAATCCTAACATCC
Source organism: Clostridium beijerinckii (assembly GCF_036699995.1). NCBI lineage: Bacteria > Bacillati > Bacillota > Clostridia > Eubacteriales > Clostridiaceae > Clostridium > Clostridium beijerinckii. The sequence goes on from NZ_CP144906.1 coordinate 4,236,596, forward strand.
ATTACTGGTATTATTTTTCCTCTTAGGTTTATTACACCTTTAATATACTTAGGTAATTCAGGCACCTCTGTTATCGGCTCGACTCCTATTATTTCTATTACATATTTAATATCAATTCCATAGCACTCTTGGCCAATCGAAAAAATCAGGTATTTGTCCTTTTGAGTATCTTCTTGGTTTTCAATTGTTACATCTAGTAAATCTGACATTCTAATCCTCCCATAACGCAATTTTATAAGTTAACAATTTCAGATATATCTAATATTAAGCTTATAGTTGCATCTCCTAGTAATGAACAACCACTTATTGCTTTAACCTTTTTTATATATTCTGGAAGTGCCTTAATAACAACTTGTTGCTCTCCAATAAGTTCATCTGCGAAAATACATTTTGCTTTACCTTGATCTTCAACCATAATTACAATACCATCTTCTATATTTACTACATTAGTTTTTATATTATAGAACTCATGAAGCTTTAGTATAGAATAACATTCTCCTCTTATTAATATCATTTCATTATTATCTATATCTCTTATAATATCTTCCTTTTTGATAATAAATGATTGCCTTATTGAAGTAACAGGAATAGTAAAAGCTGATTTTCCTACCTTTATTGTCATACCATCAATGATCGCAAGAGTTAATGGAATTTTTATAGAAGTTGTTGTTTCTTCACCAGGTATACTATCAACTGTTACAATCCCCCTAATTTTTTCAATCTCCTTTGTAACCACATCCATTCCAACTCCACGTCCTGAGAATTCTGTAACGTTTTCCTTAGTTGAAAATCCAGGTAGAAAAATCATTGAATATATATCTCTATCAGTCAAATCGTTTTCCTTTACTTTTAGTAGTCCATTATCTTTTGCCTTTTTTAATATCTTATCTTTATTAAGGCCTTTACCATTATCTTTTATGATAATCCAAACTTCTCCACCAGTGTTTTTAGCCTCAATAGTTATTTTTCCAATTGAAGGTTTCCCATTTGCTAGCCTCTCTTCTTTGGTTTCTATTCCATGGTCCATTGAATTTCTTACTATATGCATTAATGGATCACCTATATGTTCAATTATATTTTTATCTACTTCTGTCTCTTGTCCTATTATTTCAAGCTCCACTTCCTTATTCAACTTTTTACACATATCCCTAACTATTCTATTCATTTTGGTTAATGTAGGAGCAAGTGACACCATTCTTATTGACATAACAACATCTTGAAGATCAGAAAGTCTTTTTCTATGCTGCCTCGCTGCCTTATTAAAACTATCCAATTGCAATTCAGATATTTCTGGATTCTTAGTTACCATTGCTTCTGAAATAACTAACTCCCCCACTAAATCCATTAATTTGTCTAATTTTTTCACATCTACGCTAATTAAACTTTGTTTATACGATAAGCTTTTAGAAGCCACTTTCTCACTGCCATTTGTATCATTAACTATATTATTAATTGATTTGATAATATCTTCTTGTGGCTTTTCATTCTTTTCACTAAATTGCTCACTGAATTCAATTTCGCTATAAAATTTATTTATATCAACATTATTCAAAAAAGCATTTTCCATCAAAAGTGTTCTAATATCCTCAATACTTTGATTTGTCTTGAAAAATATTTTAAATCCCTGCTTCTTTATAATTTCACACGTATCATTATTTTCAATAATATCCTCAGGATAATAATATGAAACTTCAGAAATTTCTTTAAGCTGATGCACAACAGTAAAGCATCTTATATTCTCCATATCACATTCTTCATCAAAAAATAAAGTAGCACTAAATAAATTAAGGTTCGAATTTACCCTATCAGTGCTTAAGTAATATTTTTGTTCCACATCTTCCTCACTTACTAATTCATCAGACCCGCCATTTCCTGAATCTTCTGAATTTTCATCGCATGTTTTAAGGAGTTTTAAAAACCCCTTAACTTTTTCTATAAATAAAGTAAAATCTCCATCTGCTTCTTTATCATTATTTATTTTTTCTGTTTCTATTTTTATTAAATCGCTTCCTTCTAAAACTAAATCTGTAAGCTTTGAATAATCTATTTTCTCAGGCTTTGATTCTCTAATAAAATAGAATAAATCTTCTATAGTATGAGAAAGATTAGAAATGTTATCAAACATCATCATCCCAGAAGAACCTTTGATTGTGTGCATTATTCTAAATATTTCGTTTATAGCTTCTGTTTCTAGTCTCTCATTCTTTTCACTGTCAATAATGAGTTGCTGAAGTTGTTCTATCATATCCAACGTTTCAAATATAAACATTTCTAGCATCGGTTCTCTAGTATCCATGCTTGTCCTCCTTAGTAAACACTTTTAAAACTTGCTTAATGCTTTAACAAGATAATCTTCTTTAAATGGTTTTACTACGAAACCTTTAGCACCTTGAATTACAGCTTCCCTAATTTTTGTTTCTTGCCCCATAGCACTTAACATAATTACTTTAGCCTTTGAATCAAATTTCATTATTTCAGTTAATGCCTCAATGCCATCCATATCAGGCATCGTAATATCCATTGTTACAATTTCAGGGTTTAGCATTTTATACATTTCAACAGCTTTACGGCCATTTTCTGCTTCCCCAACAACTTCATAACCATTTTTTTCAAGCATTGTTTTTAAAGATAACCTCATAAATGCAGCATCATCAACTACAAGTATTCTTTTCATAAATAATACCCTCCCGTTTCATCAGGTACTGTCAAAGTTTTTTATCTAACTAAGGCAGCAACCCTTTAATTTTTCTTATTTTTTATATAAATAACTTGCCACCCCCAAAAAGTTAAGATATTTTATACTTGCAAAACAAAAACACTGAACTAAAAAAGGAGGCAAGCTATTACCATGATTAATAAGTTTCTTCTTGAAACTGTAATTTATCTTATTGAAATTATAAAGTATCTCATGACTTTGCTGGTTGGCAAAAACTTGCTTAAAAGCATTTCGGACGAACCTGTTAAGAAAGAATACCGAAAGCTTCAAGTAGATGATCAACCAATCTTTGATGTTCCCGAAAAACTTAACTATAAGCTTCTAATAGCTGAATATGAGTTTAAGCACGGCAAAGAATTTGCTCCTGTGAAACCTCGCAAAAACAAAGCGTTAGCTCCTAAGGATGTTATCTGTCCTAAGTGTGGTGCTCCACATACCTATCTTTACGATAATAACGGAGGCCGAGGACAATATCTTTGCAAAGTCTGTGATACCACATTCAATCCTAAAAATTACTATCAGAAATCCATAGTGTTAAGATGTCCTCACTGCAGTAAAACACTTGAAAGAATCAAGGCGCGTAAGGATTTCTACGTTTATAAGTGTAAGAATGATAATTGCTCTTTTTACCAAAATAATCTTAAATCAATGACAAAATCTGAAAAACAAGATTTTAAGAAGAATCCTGGTAAGTTCAAAGTTAGATACATATTTAGAGATTTCACTTTTGACTTTAAGCCACTTTCTAAAGAAAGTCCGGTAAAATCAAAGGTTTCTCTTCCAAACATTATGATTTCTTCTTACACCTTAGGACTCATTCTAACTTACTACGTTAACTACGGTTTATCTTCCAGAAAGACAGCTGCATTGCTTAAAGATATTCATGATATTAAAATATCTCATCAAGCAATTTTAAACTATGTTAATGCCGTTTCAATTGTAGTTAAGCCATTTATAGATAACTACGATTATAAACTTTCTGACTCTTTCTGCGGCGATGAAACCTACATAAAAGTTAACGGTAAGTGGAACTATATTTTCTTCTTTTTTGATGCTGTTAAAAAGATTATTCTATCTTACAGAGTATCACCACATAGAGATACCGAAACGGCTGTAAAAGCCATCGATGATGTTCTAAGTAAGTTAAAAGAAATACCTGAAGATCTTAATCTTATAACTGATGGTAACCCTATATATCTTCTTGCACAGCACTTCTTTGCAAGCCATAGTATAAAATTCGATGTTACTCAAGTTATAGGCTTAACCAATAAAGATGAAGTTTCAAAAGAATATAGGCCATTGAAGCAAATTATTGAACGTCTTAACCGAACCTTTAAAGGCAATTATAGAGCTACTACTGGCTTCGGAAGTCCTAACGGGTCGGTTGCATTTGTAACTATGTTTGTGGCATACTTTAACTTTCTAAGACCACATTCTGCCCTTGAAGGCAAAACTCCTGTAATCCTTGAAGAGTTAGAGTCAATGTCCAACATGCCTACTAGATGGTGCAAATTTATTGAACTATCTCAAGACTTTGTTCTAAATAACTGTACAATAACTGCCTAATGATCTAAAGCAGTTGGTGAAACGCACCCTTGACACGCCCACAAAGATAAATGGTAAAATATCTCAATAGGCGGGTCTATTAGTCATGTTCAAAATTATCATTCACCCGTCCTTAACTGCCTAAGACCATTTATCTTTAGGTGTGTCAAGGGCAACTAGCAAACATAATTTAACATTAAATGGTAGTTGGATTGATTTTTCATATATTTTTTACACTACCTTTCATCATAACTTTATTAAGATAATAATATTTCAATCTATATTACTACATAATCCTTCCAATCTATTTAAATAATAGCCCTTTATAAATTATATTAAAAATAATTGCAAGCATATTTTATTTGCAAACGTTTATAGGTGAAATACTTGCATAAATTGGTTGTATTATGTAAACAACTATCTGATTATAATTTAAATGATTTATCTTTAAAAGTCAATGCTTGTATTATTCTGTCTGTTTGTTCTAAAAATTAAGTATATTTGTATATTCTTACTATACCTATGTTTCATATTTACAATATTTTTTTAGCATAATATTACTTTTTATCAAATTAAACATAAAGTGTGAAATAAGCCAGTATAAATAATAAAACAACTATCCAATTGCTCTCTAATTGGATAGTTGTTTATATTAGTCTTATAACTCTCAACTAATTTTACTTATATTTTAATTCTAAATAAATTTATATACATTGAAAAATATATAATTTATATTAGCACTGCTAAAATTACTAGTGACACGATTTCAACATCTTATTCAATTAGTAATTATCCTGCTATATTAATTTAAACTGTTTTAATCCTTTATAAATACCATCATTCTCAATATTATCTGTTTTATATTTTACAATATCAAGAATCTCAGGACTACTGTTTCCCATTGCAACTCCATATTTAACATATTTCAACATATCTATATCATTTAAACTATCACCAAATGCATATGTATTTTCAATATTAATTTCTAAACGCTTTATAATCTCCTCTATTCCCTTTACCTTAGAAAATCCTTTTGGTACTAATTCAATAAATTCTGAACTATGGCATATGCAGTCAAAATCCTTTTCTATTATTGAATATGCTTCTTTAAAATTACTATTCTCATATGTTCTACATGTAATTTTATTGAAACTATGTTCATTTCCTGTTATTGGCTTTATTTTTTCCCTATATTTATTTTTAAACATCATTATTGAAGATCTTTTATCATCTATAAATTCATCTTCATCCATATATAAATAATCTTGCCCTTCTAGAATACAAAATACTTTATTATTTTTTAAAACACTTATTGCATTATCAGCTATTTGCTTTTCCAAATCTATGTTATAAACTACGTTTCCATCATATTCTACATAACAACCACAAGATGCGAGTATTCCATCAAACCCAATATCAATTAGATCTTGTGAAATCATTGCTCTTGCCCTTCCAGTTGATATAAAAGCAAGATGACCATTCTCCCTTAACTGCCTAATACCTTCTATTGCGCTCTTTGGAACACCAACTTCACGATTATATAGTGTTCCATCTATATCGAAAAAAACTGCCTTCTTTTCCATTCTTACCTCCTTAAAAAACAATTACATTCACAACTATATCATACATTAATAACAAAAGAAGTAAAAGGTAATATATATTATTTACTTTAAATATATAATAATGAGAGCTAAATTTTCCTTAAAATATGTTGCAATTTAATTTCAAATGTATAAATTAATACTATTAAGAAAGATAAGGTGGTATCTGAGTGGATATAAAGAAATTAATAAATGAAATGACCTTAGAAGAAAAAGCATCTCTCTGTTCCGGAAAAAACCTTTGGGAAACTAAAGAAATTGGAAGATTCGGAATTCCTTCAATAACTTTTGCGAATGGTCCCTATGGATTATCAAAAAAAAACTGTGATTCTTATGATCCTGTTCCAGCTACATGTTTTCCTACGCCTACTGCCTTGGCCGCAACTTGGGATGTTAATCTTGCTTATTCTGTCGGAAAAGCTATTGGTGAAGAATGCTTAGCTGAAAATGTTAATATTCTCTTTGGTCCTGCTGTAAATATTCAACGTTCTCCATTAAGTGGAAGAAATTTTCAATATTTTTCAGAAGATCCAGTTCTAAGTGGTGAAATGGGTGCAGCTTTTATAAATGGAATCCAAAGTGAAGGTATCGGAGCATGTGTTAAATATTACATTGGAAATAACCAGGAATCACATAGACAAAATATTAATAACATAATTGATGAACAAACTTTAAATGAAATTTATTTATCAAACTTTGAACGGGTAATAAAAAATTCTAATCCCTTCGCTGTAATGGTTGCTTACAATAAAATAAATGGAATACCTTGTACCGAAAATGACTATTTGTTAATTGATATTTTAAGAAATAAATGGAATTTTAACGGATTAGTTTTATCAGACTTATATGCAGTAAATTCAATAATAAATTCATTACAGGCTGGATTAGACTTAGAATTTCCAAACTCACCTAATAATACAAAACAAATTATAGAAGCTGTACTTAGTGGCACTTTAGATTCATCAATCCTTGATAATGCTATTGAAGATATATTAAATACTATATCTAAAGTTATTAAACCTGTGAAAGAATGTGAATGCAATATTTATGACAAAGAAAAACATAATGATTTAGCAAGAGAAGTTGCTGAAGATAGCATTGTCCTTTTGAAAAATAAACGTAATCTTTTACCTTAAAAAAAAGATAGGTTAAAAAATAGGAAATTAGCTATAATTGGAGAATATGCAAAAGAAACAAGATGTCAGGGTGATGGTAATTCTAATGTCATACCTATAATGTCTGAAAATGCCTATGATGAGATAATAAAACTCGTCGGAAGTTCAGTCAAAATATATTATGAAAAAGGTTATAATATCTCTAAAAATTCAGAAGATGATAATAATACACTTCTTGCAGAGGCAAGAAAAACTGCACGTACCGCAGATATAGTTATATTATTTGTAGGAACTCCAGAATATTATGATAAAGAATATACTGACAAGGTAAATCTAGATCTCCCCACTGATCAAGTGAAATTAATTAAGGAAATAGGTAAAGTCCAGAAAAATTTAATTGTAGTACTTAGCAATGGATCTCCAGTTACTATATCATCTTGGGCCAAATATGCTGATTCTATTTTAGAAACATGGCTTCCAGGACAAGCAAGTGGAGGTGCTCTTGCAGAAATCCTATTTGGCATCGCTAATCCATCTGGTAAATTACCAACTACTTTCCCTATACAATTGTCAGACACTCCAACATATTTAGATTATATAGATTCCGAAAATAATTTACAGTATAAAGAAGGGCTTTTTGTAGGCTATAGATATTATGATAAAAAAAATATGAATGTTGAATTTCCTTTTGGATTCGGATTGTCCTATACTACTTTTAAATATAGCAGCTTAACTCTTGATAAAGATATATTAACTGATAATGATACATTAGAAATTAAACTTAAAGTAAAAAATACTGGAAAATATTTTGGTAAAGAAATTGTGCAGTTATATATAAAAAATGCTGATAGTAACATTTTAAGACCTGAAAAAGAATTAAAAGCCTTTACAAAAGTATCTCTTTTTCCAGATGAAGAAAAACAGGTGAGTTTTTTAATTGATACAAAAGATTTTTCTCACTATGATATAAACACAAATAACTGGGTAATTGAAAGCGGTCCTTATGAAATTTTAATTGGTAAATCTTCTAGAGATATTCCTTTATCTAAAAACATTTATGTTCAGTCACCATATCTACCTAAAACTAATTATACTAGAGATACACTCGCACAAGAGTTTCTCATTAATCCAAAAACTAAGGCAATTGTAGAACCTTTATTAAGCAGCGCCGCTCAATCAATAACTTCTGATACAAATGCGCAAGAAAAACTTATAAATTACTTTAAAAACATTCCTATAGGAAGATTCACTACATTAAGTAATGGAACATTCACCGAAAAAATGCTGAATGATCTTTTATATTCTGCAAATGAAGCTTAATTATAGAATATCTTCATTTATAATTCAAAATAAAATTACAACAATATATCTAAAAACTATATATTAGTGTATTCACATTAAAAAGAACATGTTTCATATAAGTATTTATCAACTTAGTACCAAAACATGTTCTTTATTTTCATTATTATATTTATATAACAGTTTTTATAGATTCAGCAATGTTTTCTGCTAATTTTTGCTGACTCACTGGGTTCGAGCACCTTTTCGCCTCTTCCTCGTTAGTTATAAATCCTGCTTCCACAATTATTGATGGCATATTTGTGCTTTTTATAAATAGTCTACTATCCTTTGCACCTCTATCATTAAAATTAAAATTCTTAACAATATTTTTATCAATAACTGTTGCTACGTTCTTACTTATCGTTAACTTGTTAGGAGATACCCCACCTTTAAAATTTTGACTTTGCTCTGCCGAACTATAATAAACTTCTACCCCTTTTGCGTCTGGAGCATCCTTTACAGCATTATGGTGTATACTTACAAATAAACTTGCATTTGCTGCATTGGCAATTGTAATTCTATCTTTAAGACTCTGATTGGTCCCTATCGTTTGTACTTCTTTAGGATATCTAGTCATTACAACATTATATCCTCTTTTCTCTAATTCCGTTTTTAACTTAGATGCAACCTGCATATTTAAATCTACTTCTTTATACGTTATGCCTTTAATTGTAGATACAGCTCCTAGATCACCACCGTAGTTATGACCTGGATCAACCACTATTGTCTTTTTCTTTTTATCAAGGTTAGCTATAGCGGTCATTGCCTGGTTGCTTAAAGTGCTTTGTGTTAATGTTGATGCTTGTACACGTATTGCCGGAGCCAAACTTGACACTATTGCAAAACCAAGTACGAAAGTAACTAATTTCACCTTAAAATTATCCAACTTTCTCATCCCCCTCCATAGTAAATATTACCAGAATAGTTTACATAATTAAAGAATAATTTGAAAATTTTAGCTTTAATCTATTAGAAAGAAGACTAATGCATTCATATAGCTTATTGTTCAAAAGAACCAACAGTTGATGTAAACTCTTCTGAATTAAGCTTTTTTTGATAATAATTTGTTCCCCATACACCCACTAGAATCATCACTGATCCTATCACATGGTATAATTGGAAGTTTTCATGTAATACGAGTACACCAGCTGCAATAGATACTATAGTTGATATATTGGCAAATACAGCTGATCTAGAAGCTTCCATTTTAGAAAGCGTATAATTAGCCAGAAAATATGCTACAACCGAAGATAATATTCCAAGATATAATATAGATACTATAAAGTTTATACTTCTTAATGGTATAAAATATTCTGATAAATTTCCATTTATCACGTGATTAGTAATTGAAACAATATTAAAAAATATAGCTCCAATAAGCATCATAAAGTATGTTACTTCAATCGCTGTAAATTGTTGTGATATTTTTCTTGCTATTATATTAAATAATGCAGCTGAAAACACAGCTCCTCCTAGAAGGATAATTCCTAATAGAGTACTCCCCCCTGAATCATTAGAATTTTCCATAAGAATTATCAGTATTACTCCAGATACCGAAAGTATTATGCTTACGATTTGCTTAACAGATGGTTTTTCTTTTAATAGATACACAGCTAACACTGTTACAACTATTGGTATAAGAGCAATCATAAGTCCGCCTAAAGACGAAGATGTTTTCTTAATTCCATAGGTTTCAAATATAAAGTAAACTATAGGCTCTATAACAGCCAAAATAATAAGCCATTTCATAGGCTTATTTTTATAATTTACCTTTATTACTTTTAAAAATATCAAAATTGTCATTATTAGCAAAGCTGCTAAGAATCTAAACGAAAGTAATTCTATTGGCGTAGCTACACTTAATGCTTGCTTGGAAAACAAGAAGCTTAATCCAAAAATAAAATTAGTTATTATAGCAGTAAAGTATGGAATTATATGTGATTTATTTTTCATATTTATGTCATTTCCTTCCTTGTACATAGATCTTAAAATATGAGCTTAAGAGGTCAAGAACTCAAAAGTTATTATAGATCCCTTAAATATATAAATTTCCAAGTAAGTATACTATAAAAAAATACCATCTACAACAATTTATATAGATATATCTAAAAGCACTTTCTTGTTTTTAATATTAGATGAAATGGTATTTTAATAATTTAATGTAAAACTTTAAGGTAAAATATAAATTAATCCAATTTTTATGAATAATTCTAGTAATTTTGAAAAAAATATAATAATGAGCATGAATTTTATAGGAGTGAAATGTATATGAAGGTTGGAATTCCCAATGGACTATTAAATTACAAATATTCTGCTTTCCTTGAGAAGTTCTTTTCTGAACTTGGTGCAGATATTGTTAGATCACCAGATACAAACAAGACAATACTAGATGAAGGCGTAAAAAATTGTGTAAATGAAGCATGTTTGCCTATTAAAATTTTTCACGGTCATGTAAATGCAATAAAAGATAAATGTGATTTAATGGTTATCCCTAGAATTATGCAATTAAGTGAACATGAATTTATCTGTCCAAAATTTTGCGGCTTACCTGAAATGATCATAAATAGCATTCCCAATATGCCAAAAGTTACTATGGTTCCTATTTATGCAACGTCAAAAGAAAAATTATATAAATGGATAGTTTCAACTGGAAGCTTAATAACAACAAACAAAAAAAGAATTCGGGATGCTTATGATAAAGCTTTAATAGCACAAGATGAATATGAAATAGGAATTAAAAGCGATGGATATAAATTAAATATAGCTCTAATTGGCCATCCTTACAATATTTATGATAAATTTGTGAATATGAACTTAGTGAAAAAATTAAATAAATTAGGTGTTGGTATTATAACGGAAGAATTTATAGACGAAGCCTCTATTGCTGACAAAACAACTGAATTATTTAAAAGACCTTTCTGGACATTTGCAAAAAATGCTTATGGGGCATCTACATACTTAGTAGAAAATAAAAAAATTAACGGTATAGTATACATATCTTCGTTTGCCTGTGGTATTGATTCTGTTGTTATAGATCTTATAAAACAAAAAGTGAAAGATTTTCCTTTCTTAGTATTAAAAGTTGATGAACATACTGGAGAATCTGGATTTGACACAAGAATAGAAGCCTTTGTCGACATGTTAGAAAGGAAGTAATGTTATGAAAATTATGACGCCTCATTTAGGAAATACATATCTGGTTACTAAGGCAGTGTTCGATACTCTTGGTATAGACTATATAATTCCAGAATTCAATAGTAAAAAATCATTAGAAATAGGATCTATGTATTCTCCAGATGATATGTGCCTCCCATTTAAACTTATGATGGGAAATTACATACAGGGAATTGAACAAGGTGCAGATACAATAATAATTACTGGAAGCTGCGGACCTTGCAGATATGGAGAATATTGCGAACTCCAAATAAACACGCTAAAAAAATTGGGACATAATTTGAATTTCATTGTATTAGATAAACCGTCAGAAATAGGCCCAAAAGAATTTCTAAATAGGATATCTTCTATCTCATCTAGCAGCAATAAGAATATGCCGCAAAAGCTAAATGCATTACGTATAGGATTTAAAGTTCTAAATCTAATAGATAAAATAGAGGCAAAAGCACATTACTTAGCAGGATATGAAAAAAATAAAAATGAATGTAAAAAACTCTTAAGTAAGTGTAAAATTGATGCCGAAAATAGTAATAGTCCTAATGAGATGATAAAAATACTAAACAAATATGATAAAAGACTAGATTCCCTAGAGATATGTAGTGATAGGAATCCAATAAAAGTAGCAATAATAGGAGAAATCTATACAATAATCGAGCCATTTTCAAACCTTTTTATTGAGGATAAACTTATGGAATATGGGGTTTCAACTCAAAGAAAACTCACTCCAAGTTGGTGGGCTAAAAATTCTATTATGTCAGTTGTTGGAATGAATTCTTTAGACATACGAAAAGCTTCTAAAGAATACCTTCCATTATATATCGGAGGACACGCAAGAGAATGCATTGGAGAAGCAGTAATGGCTGCACATGATGGATTTGATGGTGCAATTCAAATATTTCCTATGGGATGTATGCCAGAAATTGTTTGCAAAGCTGTGCTTCCTTCCATATCTAAAGATAAGAATTTTCCTATTTTAACTCTTGTAGTTGATGAAATGACGGGTGAAGCAGGATATATTACAAGAATAGAAGCATTCCTAGATCTATTAGAAAGGAGAAAGCAAAAATGTATTATTTAGGTGTTGATGTTGGCTCAGTAAGTACTGACATTGTTCTTTTAGATAATAATCTGAATGTCGTAGATAAACTATATCTAAGAACAAAAGGAAAGCCAATAAATGCAATTCAAGAAGGTTTTAAAATCTTAAAAGAGAAATATAAGAACGAACAAATTAAAGCTGTTGGCACTACAGGTAGTGGAAGGCAAATTGCATCATCTATCCTTGGAGCAGATGCAGTAAAAAACGAGATAACAGCTCACGCATGTGCTGCACTTGCTATAGATAAGGATGTTAAGACAATTTTGGAAATAGGAGGACAGGATTCAAAAATAATAATATTAAAAGATGGAGTTGCCATAGACTTTGCGATGAACAACGTCTGTGCGGCTGGAACTGGATCTTTCCTCGATAGGCAAGCTGAAAGATTAGGAATCCCAATAGAAGAGTTTGGAGATTATGCTTTAAGATCAACAACTCCACTAAGAATAGCTGGAAGATGTGCAGTTTTTGCCGAGTCTGATATGATACACAAACAACAGCTTGGCTATAATGAGCCTGATATTATAAACGGCTTATGCGAAGCCCTTGTTAGAAATTATCTCAATGATATTGGGAAAGGAAAAGAAATATGCCCTAAAATATTCTTTCAAGGTGGTGTAGCAGCTAACAAAGGTATGAAGGCATCTTTTGAAAAAGCTTTAGGATGTGAAGTATACATTCCTGAACATTATAATGTTATGGGCGCCATAGGTGCCGCAATTATTGCTAAAGAAACTGTTGACAAGACCGGTGCTACTAACTTTAGAGGCTTTGATATTGCTGATTCTAGTTTTATATCAACTAGCTTTGAGTGTGAAGGCTGCTCTAATAGGTGCGAAGTTGTAAGAATAGAAGATGATAGTATAATAATAGGATGCTTTGGAGACCGCTGTGGAAAATGGACCAATACCATTAATGAAAATATTACTAAAGGTGCTTAATCATAAAAACATAATTGTTTCTTACATAATTAAGGATAAAAAATACAGACTAAGTAATTGATTTTAATTACTTAGTCTGTATTGCGATATAATATTAATCTCTTTTATATTTTTTTCTTATATAAAAATAAACTGGAAGACCTATTAAAGTTATTCCTATTCCATATATTGCATTTAATGAATCTGTTATAAAAGTACTTATTAATATGTACAGCCCACCAACTATTCCGATCAATGGAACAATTGGATATAAAGGAACTTTGTATGAAGTTTTTAATTCTTTATGTTTACGTCTCAATATAAAAATCCCACATACGCACATAACAAAAAATATCCACATTACAAACACAGCTAAATTTGTAAGTTTGTCAAAAGACCCACTTAATACATATAAACTTGCTAGTAATACTTCAAAAGCAAATGTATTTATAGGAGTCTCAAATTTTTCATTGATTTTCCCAAAAAATTTAGGAAAAGGGAAAAGATTATCCTGAGCCATAGCAAAAGGAATTCTAACACCTGTCATTAGATACCCATTTAGCGCTCCAAAAATAGAAATCATTATGCCTACCGCGATTAAAGCCGCTCCCATATTTCCAAACAATATTACCGCTGCATCTGAAGCTGGCTTGGAAGAAAGTACTACATCGTTAACTGGCATTATATTTATTATCGCTACATTAATTAATATATAAACTATTATTATTGCTATTAATCCCATTATTATTGACTTTGGGAGATCTTTTTCTGGATTTTTAAGCTCCCCAGCCATATTTCCTACGCTAATCCATCCGTCATAGGCCCATAAAGTACCAAGTATTGCAGCTCCAAATCCTGCTGCTCCTGATGTATTTGATGAGAATACCGTAGTCGAGAAATCATGAGCTGTACCATTTATTAATCCAAATATAACAATAAAAATTATCGGAACAAGCTTACCAATTGTAGAAATTACTTGTACCTTCCCGCCAAGTCTTGATGATAGAACATTTAAAGCCATTACAAAAAATAGAATGCATATAGCGAATATTTTCTGCAGCATTGGTGTTAGATCTGGAATAAAATAAGTTGCTTGAGTAACAAAAACTATTGATAATGCAGCTGCCACCCCTGGCACATAGATTAAAGTCTGCATCCAACCAAACAAAAATGCCCATTTTTCACTATATAATTCTTTAATATAAACAAAGACTCCACCTGTCTTAGGAATTGCTACAGCAATTTCAGCAACTGTTAAAGCTGAAGCTATAGTTATACATCCACCAATCACCCAAGCCATTATTCCCAGAGTTGGTGTCCCTGCATTTTTAAATACTGTTGACGCCTTAAAGAAAATCCCTGACCCTATAACTACCCCTATAACTATAGTAATAGCTTCAATAAGTCCTATTTCTTTTTTTAAACCTTTAGGAATAACATTTTCTTTATTCTTTTGAGTTGACTCATTCATGCTAATCATCTCCTGACTCAATTTTAAATTTTTATATATAATATTAAACAAAACACTTTTTCTATTGTATAATTCGTAATGAATTTCGTCAACAAAAAACCATAATTATATTATTTTGCAAAAATATAGGCCTCATCATTTTCGAGTATAGCTTTTAAATTATCTTTTTCATTTCCAAGTGAGTCCAAATCTTCTTTTTTAATAAATAATAATGTTTTATCTTCATTATCTTTCAAAAATCCTTCTATGCCACCTTCTAATGGAGTCAAATCTGCATAAAGTTCGCTATCTAGCCAATAGCTTTGCTCAAAATGATTTACATATATTTTTTCTCCGCGATATTCTGGTAAGTTTCCGATTTCCTGAATAAGCTCTTGACTCAAGTCCTCTTTTGGATTTGAAATTCTAGTTACTATAACTTCTTCACTTTTATATATCGATAATATAATCATAGCAAGCAATACTATTTGTGTAGCAAAATTTCTATTACGCTCTTTTAATATAAAACCTGATGCATATCCTATCCATATTGCTGCGGCAGGATATATCGGTAAAACATACCATGAAATTTTCGTTTTTGAAATAGTATATAATATAAACGGAATAATCATCGACAGCCATATTATCAAATTGCAATTTATTAGTTTCCTGTCTGTAATATATCTATGCGCTATAGTCAAATATGTCATGCTAACAGCTACAAATACAAGATTCCAGTAAAAATATGACCATTGCAAATGTTCAATGTAGTAACACTTTCCTCCAATATGTCCTTCTAAAGGTCTTGATGTTCTTGCCATCAAATCAAATTCTATCATGGTCTTAAAAAAAGCTATTCCATCATTGGCATATCTCAAGATTGCCCATATAAGAATCGGAAAAGATGCACTCAATACTAATGTCAAAATTTGTTTTAATGTTAATTTAAATAAATTTTTACTAAATATTAAATATAGTATTCCTATAAAAAAGATATTACCTGCATGAAAACTTTTAGTTAAAAAAGCTGCTGAAAATGATAATCCAAATACATATATCCATTTAATACTCCTTTCCATTAAAATTAAAGACATTACCGATATTGTAAAAAATAAAACGTATATGGCATCTGCATCTCCGGTTCTTGCACAATGCTCTGTAATAAATGGTATTGTTGTTGTTAGAACAGTTGTCGCAATCAGAGATGTCAATCTCCCATATATATTCAAACTAAAAATTGCTACAAGTACTATAGTTATTATTGCTGCAAATGCAGAAAATACCCTTAGCCCCAAAGCATTAAATCCTGCAAATTTATATCCCATAGCTATTGCCCAAAAGCTTATTGGCGGTTTTAAATTCCAATAATCATTTTTATAAGCATATGTATTTACTATATAATTGCTATTTTTTATCATCTCATAAGCGCTAACACCATGTCGTGCCTCATCCCAGCTATATATAGGAATGACACCTAAATTGTAAAATATATTAAAGGAGGCAACTAACAATATAGCTATTAATATAATGTAATAACATTTTTCAACAAGCCCTATAATATTATCAATTAACTTTGTTCTAAACATGCTCATACTTTGCCTCCCTGTAATATACTTAATATTTTAATTTCATAAAATCATTTACTATATTAACCTTAGCTTGAAAAATATATACATTCATAAAAATGTCAATCAACCTTTTCCATAATTTATACTCATAAGGAGTACAAGGGCCACAGATTTCATTACAATATAAATTCTTAGAGGATAAAAAAAGTAACTTTTAGTCTAGAACCAAAAGTTACTTTCATAGTTAATTGTTGTATTATTACTAGTAAAATTAAATCACTCTCTTTAATTAATATTTATCAACTACAGTGCCTAAGACAGCATGTTTTATAATCGGGTTATTCTCAATCGCCTTTAGTTCTTTTGGACTTCCAACCACTACAGCTCCAATTATTCTAATATCATTCTCATCAATATTTTTGATATACTGAGCCTCCCCTATATCCTTTAACTGTTTAATCGCTGCCTTAAAGTTTTGCATTCTACCGTCTGTATCACTTCTAAACTCTCCTGCTCCATCAATGGATTTTATCCCAATAACATTAAATGCTGGATTATTAAATTCAATAATATGTTTCTTTTCCTCATCTGAATTATTATCTACCCAGTAAAATGTTATTAGATTACTATCCAAAATACTATTTACTTCTTCATAGGTATAGTATTTATCAAAAGACAAAGCCATTTCTACCATTTTATTATCATCCATTTCATCTAAAAAATGAAAATCATTTATTATATTTTCTTTACCTTCCGATATTTCATCTTCTGTACGTTTATTTTTATCTGTTTCATATTCATATATATTTCTTCCATAATTGACATACGGATATAAAAAATGTAATTCTCTTAATCCATATGCAGTACTATACCTTTTATTTATATCATCATTTAAAGGGATGTTACTTATTGTCCGTCCACCTTGATCAACTTTTTCAAACTTATTATCAAATATACTTCTATTATTTGTTTTTAATCCAGCAAAAAGAACCCTGCTTCCTATCCTTTTACTAACATAATCAACAGTTTCATAGTTAAAATATCCCATTTCAATGCACCTTTCTTCTCCTACGTACTCATTTGGATACATTATAGAATATTCTAACTGCTTTACTATTTTTTCTTTTGAATATGAACCTTCTACATATTTATTACTTGCAAAATTTAAAGCCAGATTTCCAACGATAATTATAATTAAAGTTGAAATAATTCCGATTGCAATAAGTTTCACATTTAATTTATTTCTTTTCTTTTTCACTTCTTTTTTTATTTCTTCTTCCATTCTATCAGAAAACAATTCGTCAATATCTTTACTCAAATTCTTCACCTTCCCATATTTTCTTGAACCTATTTCTTGCTCTATAGCATAAAGTCTTAGCTGATCCCTCTTCAATGTTAAGTAGCTTTCCTATCTGTTTATAAGTTAAACCCATACTGTATTTTAAAACCAGTAGATTCTTTTCACTTTCTTTCATTAGAGATAGAATTCTATTAATATCTAAAGCACTATCTATATGCATAATTTTAAAATGGCTCTCAATAGTTATTAATAATTCATCCGTTAAACTTATGTTCACCTTGCTCTTTTTGTACAAGCTATAAAATTTGTTTATGGATACTTTAAACATCCACGCCTTTATGTTCCCATCAATTAAAATGTCAATATTTTCATAAGTCTTGATAAAAGTTTCTTGTATAATATCCTCTGAATCTTCCTTTGATGCTCCTATAGAAATCAAATACCTATATATTATAGATAAATCTTTTTTTATTAAATCACATGTACTATCTTTAATGATTCATCCCCCCCTTTATTGAACACACTAAAAATAATTAGTATTTATTCTATAAACAATTGTTTTTCATTTTTAATGGCGCCACATATATATAACTTTTAAGTATATTAAAAAGTGAACATACATCTAATATATTTTAAAAAATTATGTTTTTAAAAATATGAAGACTATAAAAAAAACAGAGGCATTATATCTTATGCAATGCCTCTGTTTGCTTACAATCTTCTATATTCCTCTTGTTTTATTTGATTAGTTTTTAAATAGTAGTTAATTTGATTAAGCAATTTTTCTTTATCTTCTGGTAAACTTCCTCTTAGAGAAACATAATTTGATGCGTGATTACATCTAAATATAACTGATTCATTGACATTAATATGTTGTATTAATATCTCTATCTCATTTAATACTTCTTTATCACTTAGAAGTTTAAATTCTTTTCTTAATATTTTATTATACAAATCCGTTTCTTTTTCAACCATAAGAGTTAATACACCTAAATAATTTGGAGCCATAGCGCTTATTAATTCGCCTGTTTTAATTGCATGAATATCGCTCTTTTCAATGCCGCCAACTCCAGCTATAACTGTTACTGATAAAAAGATATCAGCATTTTTAACCATTCTAGCAGCATCAATTATCTCGTTACTGTTTACTCCTTTATTTATATCCTTTAAAACCTCATCACTTCCACTTTCAACACCCATATATATCATATATAAGCCTAAGTCTTTAAGTTCTTTCAACTCTTGATGAGTTTTACCTAATATTGATTTTGGTGTCCCATAAAGAGTTACCCTCCTGCATTCAGAAAATGTATTTCTTATAAGCGTTAAAATTTCTTTTAATTTTTCCGTTGGAATGATTAACGCATCACCATCTGCCAAAAATATTTTTTCTACATGCGAATACATTTCTCTAAAGTAATTTACATCTGTTTTAATATCTTCCAAAGATTTTATTGTAAATTTCTTAGATTTATACATATTACAAAAATTACATTTATTATGAGAACACCCTAAAGTTACTTGTATTATAAGACTATTACTTTCACTTGGAGGTCTATATAGTGGATAATCGTACATTATCAAACCATCTCCCCTGTTATTCTTTAATTAATATAGCATTTTTTAAGTTCTAACACTATCTCTATATATTTTTCTACTTCATTAAATCATCTATAAGAATTTATTCTCATATTAGTGATATTCTAATATATATTTATCTAAAGTATATTTACTTACTTGCATTTCATATGATAGCATCAAACTCATAAATATAACCTTCTATAGATTTTACTACAGAAGGTTATATTTATGAAGTGCATTTTCTAATACTAATATTTATATAACATAACTATACTCTGAGAACCAGATCCAATAGTCCAGAAAATTACATAGTCCCCTCTCTTAACTTTACCTTCCTTTATCGATTCATACAATGCTATGAAAGGGCTAGTAGTTCCAGTATATCCATATTTATTCCCTATATATATACTCTTATCTTCTCCTATATCTAAAAGTTGTCTTATATTTTTTATATTTATAAACGCAAACTGAGAAAAGCAGAACATTTTAATGTCTTCATTTTCTAAGCCATTTTTCTTCAGCATCTTTTTAGCAATCTCTGCTGCTGGATAAACACATGCCCCACCATCGAATGGCAACCATTTCAAATAAAGCTCACCTACATCATTTGATTTGAAGAAATTAGAGAATCCTTTACTTGGATACATAATATTATGACTTTCCTCTGTGTTTATATAATATTCTGCATCAACTATTCCACACTCTTCTTCAACTTTTTCCAAAATTATTGCACATGCAGCATGTCCATAATTTCCATAGCAAAGCTCATTATTGGGATCAGCTAACGAATCGACATCATCACAACCAATAATCAATGCTCTTTTAGCTCGCTTTGACGATTCTAAATAATTTGATATATTCTCTAAGGCAACAGTCATACCAGCACAATTTGCATTCATATCAAAACACATTACATTTCTTCCCGCATTTAATTCCTTATGTATTAAAATAGATGTTGCTGGTGCTATATATTCAGATAATATAGATGAATATACTAGCACATCTATGTCACTACCTGTCAAGTTAGCTTTATCTAATGCTGATTTTGCTACTTTTACTGCTAGAGATAAAGTTGTCTCCTGTTCATTAAACATAAAGCGTTTATCTCTACCCATTACATCTACCAATAAATGTTCTACATCCTTATCTTGTTTTTCAAAATGTTTTAAATAAATATCATTTGAAACAACTTTAGATGCATGACAAATATCAATGCAACTTAATCTTATTCCCATAATAATCTCCTAGCTAATGTAATTCAATTTAATATTATAAATTATGTATTGTTTTAAATTATTTCAATTCCCAATCCAGTGTTCCTACTTATTCTTGATAATTGCATCTTTAAAGTTATATTACTACCAACATTTGCTATAACCTTTACAAACTTGCAAGCCTTGTACATTTGAAAACATCCTTCTAACATTGGTAACATCTCTTGTCTTGAAAC
Source organism: Clostridium beijerinckii (assembly GCF_036699995.1). Classification (NCBI taxonomy): domain Bacteria; kingdom Bacillati; phylum Bacillota; class Clostridia; order Eubacteriales; family Clostridiaceae; genus Clostridium; species Clostridium beijerinckii. The sequence goes on from NZ_CP144906.1 coordinate 4,257,456, forward strand.
GTTTAACTCTCTTGCATCAAAATTTAATACATATTCTGAAGTTTGTATAGGAGATAGTTCTTTTCTAAAATCTTCAACAAAACTATTAGCATCGTCTGGTTCAAACATTCCCCATATCCTTATGTTAATCTCCTTTTTCGCCTTGTCCAAAGACAACTGATACTTTTTCATTTACTACACCTAACCTTTCTTTATTTAAATTCTTATCATATACACATATTTCAATGATTTTCTATTAAAATAAAAAGGTGCCTATTAATTATTAATAGGCACCAAAAATAAACAAATGACTAATGTTTATATAACTACATTTTGGCAACCTGGCAATCATTGAAAATAAATTTCTTTAGACCCATAGCTTTGCGGCCCTGCCTTTCGGCAAGTGTGCTATTATCAATGCATATGATATGCATAATTTTACACTTATTTTTGATAAATTTCAATATTTATACTAATATTTTTACCATTAATGGCATTAAAACTAATTTTAGTAAGTTACATTTATAACCTCTACCTATTTTGAAAAGATTCTTTAAATTCTTTCTTAATAACTAAGAAATCTTCTAAATCATTCAAAAACTGAAATAGCAACGCTCTGTTTTCAAATTCGTTTCGATTCTTAGGTAAATCCATTTTTTCATAGTCTTTTCTAAGTAAATTTAGTTTATTTATAAGCTCTACACAATCATTATCTTCCTTTAGATTCATTGCAACTTCATTTGTAAATTCTGATAATATTCTAGTTTGATCATAAGTCATATAAAATCTCGAAAAATGCCTCTTCATTCTTTTCATTGTATCTAGCTGTATTATTCTCATCTCTATATAACTCAAATAATAATCATTTTTTTTAAATAAACGATTATTATTTATTATCTGTGCCATAAATTTAGACTTATTAATTAATTCCTCAACATTCACTGATATTTGTTTTTCATAAATTGGTACAGCCTGAGTAACAAGGCTTACTGCCATATCTGATAATATAGCTCTATAATAATCTTCTATTCTTTCTTTATTCTTTTCAAATTGTTCTTCTAATGACGCAGTATATAGATTAAACATCATTGCTACTCCAATTCCTACTATCGTTAGCTGTGCCTCATTTATAATCCAAGAAACATTAATATTAGAACTCGTTAAAAGATGTGTCGATAATACAGCACCTACAACCATTCCTTCTCCCATTTTTAGTATTTTAGTTATGGGTATAAATATCAGTAAGAATAATCCAAACACAATTGGATTGTTTCCAAGCAGCATATATAGAATATAAGACAGAAGTATTGCCACTGACGAAGTAATTATTCTTCTACCTGCAACTAATAAAGCTTCTTTTTTAGTATCCTGAATACTAAGTATTGCAATTATACCTGAAGTCACTCCAAATTGTAATCCTATATAATTTGATATAATTATGGCTATTGTCGCTGATAAAGCCATTTTAAATGTTGTTGATTGTAAGTATTTCACCATTTTTAATTTATCTCCCACTATTCTATATTATATTTTTCTTGGGTTCTTTGCTTTTGCTATAATTATAGACTATTTTTTCATTTTTTTAAATTTCTATAGACATACATTTTATTGCTTATTTAAATTATAAATGCTAAAATGCAATTAAATAAATGAAAATATATGCAAACTATAATTAGTATATGAAATTATATCTTATGTTTAATAAGAATAGGAAGTTCATAAGCAAGCATTATAATCCAACTTGCAAAACAGCTTAGCGCGATACCAACTATACCAAACTTGGGAGCAAGTAAATACGCAAATGTCACTCTTCCAATCATCTGTGAGAAAGTTGATAATTAAATTAACTTTTAATTCTCCCATTCCTCCGAAATAACATTGTATTCCATTTGTCCATGCTGGTAGCATGTAGAAAAATGCCATAAAATGAAGATAAATCACACCTAATTATATAACTTTTGATCCTTCATTATGAACAAATAGCTTCATTAAATTATCAGCCCCGAAATATACTAGACCAACAAGTATACACCAAAATAATGTTTCTATTTTTAAGCCTGTCCAGAGTCCCTGTTTAATACGATTATGCTTTTTGGCTCCTCTATTTTGAGCTAAAAATGTTGTCATTCCACTACTAATACTTTGTTGTGGCGTGAACGCAAAATCATCAATTCCATTAACTGCATTAAATGTTGCTATTGCATCTATTCCCAAAGGATTTACTGCACTTTGAATTAAAACTTTTCCAATATATAAACAAGTTTGCTGCATAGCAGTAACAGAACTATAATTTATTGTAGTTTTTAATAATTCTTTATCTAGTATAATCTCTTCTTTAGTGAAATGAAGTAATGGTACTTTCTTATAAACATAAACAATACAAAAAACGCTCGATAGCATTTCTGCAGTTACAATTGCAATTGCAGTACCCGCAACCCCCATCTTTAAAAATACTACAAATATAATATCCATTACGATATTTAATACATCTGAAATTATCAAAAAAATTAGTGGTGATTTTGAATCATCTATGCTTCGTAATGTTGCAGCTTATACATTATATAAAAATGTAAAAATAAGACCTACAAATATAATCATTAAATAAGTTGCTGCAAAATAGAAATTACATTCATATTTTGCAACAACTCCATTTTAAATATTATTATTTTTTATATTTTAAACTTAGAGACAATACTCATAAGTTCTTGAGCATTATTTTCTGTAGTTTTCATAAGGTTAGCAACATTATTAGCCCTTTCCATAGCTACTAATGTTTTTTCAGAAATGTCTTGAGCTCCTACTGCGCTTTCGTCATTTGAAGCCGAAATTTCATTTATTGAGCTTACCATACTTTGTATTGAACTTAATAATTCTTCAGCCGTTTGACTAAAATCGCTTACTAAAGCTTGAACAGCCTCTGAATCCTTATAATATTGTTCTCCTGTACTTACCATATTCTTATAATCATCAATTACAGTTGTATCAATAAACTGTAATGCTTTTTCTGAGCTTGTCTTTAAATTTTTTACTGAACTCATAACTAATTTTGTTATTTCTTGAATTTCATTAACTGTATCTTTTGATACTTCTGCTAGTTTTCTTATTTCATCTGCTACTACCGCAAATCCCTTGCCAGCCTCTCCTGCTCTAGCTGCTTCTATTGCTGCATTTAATGCAAGCAGATTAGTTTGAGATGTAATTTGCAGAATAGATTCTGAAAGATCATTAATTTTATCAACAGCATTTGATTGTTCAATTGCCTTCTTCATATCAACATCAATATTATTTCTAATATCATGTGCTGTTTTTTCAGATACTATAGCATTTTCCTTTAAATTCTGAGCACGTCTACTTATTTCTTTAGCTATTCCGGAACCATTTTGTGCCTTGCTTGAAATATTTTTAACTGACTTTTCCAACTCTGACGAAGTTGTATTGATAAGCTTTGTTGCAGCTGCCGTTTGTTCGATTCCTGCTGACATTTCTTGTGTAGTTGCAGATACATTCTCAACCTGCATAGATAAGTCATGCATACTCTTAAATGAACCTGTTACATTATTTTTAACACTATACGCCTCATTTATAACATCTGTTACAACAGCCTTTATTGATTCACTCATTATCTCCATTGAACTCGCAAGAACTCCAATTTCGTCTTTTCGTCTCTTTATTTTTTCTGGTACTTTATGCGTAAAATCTGCATTTGCTAATCTATTTAAATATTCTGCTGCTGATTTTATAGGCCTCGCAATAATATTTGCCATAAAAAATGATATGATCGTAACAAGAACTACGGAAATGAATATAACTATCCATGATATTTGTGTTGTTCTATTGATTTCATCATAAACCTCACTTTTAGGAACTGTAACAACTACTTTCCACGATGTATTTGCTACAGTAGAGTATGCTGCAATTTTACTTAGACCTTGATCATCTGTATATTCAATGTATCCACTATCTTTAGCTAATACTTCATTTTTAAAAAGATTTATAGTATCTTGATTTTTTATAATATCAGCCATATTCTTGCCAACATAATCCTTATTGGGATGATATAAGAAATCAGCATTTTTTGATATCATAAATGCATATCCTGTATCCTCAACTTTTAGGTTTGACATATATGTATTTAAAGAGTCAATGCTAACTAAACTAGTAATTAAACCATTAAAATTATTATTTGAATCTAAAATCGGAATAGCAATTGGTATATTCATTTTTCCAGTACTTTTATTTATTATTACATCAGTAATAACCATCTTTTTTGTTTCTTTTGTTTTTATAAAATAATCCCTGTCAGTAACATCAATAGTACTAGCAATTTTTCCATCCTTTGTTACTGCACCTAACGACTCAATTTCCGAGTCACTTTCATTAATAGGCTTAAGTACTGAATTTATAGCGCTTGCATCCATATTGGAGAATTCTGGATGTGCTTTATATATCTCTGTAAGTTGAGACACTTTTCCATTAACCCAAATATTCATCTCATTGACAGTTGAATTAGCTATACCAATTTCATTTTTCTTAATGTTACTATCAACTAGCGAAGTAAATTGATTTATCTGAAAAAGTGATAGACTGAACAGTGGAATAAGAGATAAACAAATCAAAACCATTGTCAATTTGAATCTCAGTGAATTAAAAATCTTCATAAAATTTCCCCCTAAGTAGTTACTCATTAAGTTTTCATCAATCAAAATTATGATACCTATTTCCTTTAAATTGTTATGTAGTTAAAGTTTAATTCCTTTATTAACAATCTGCTGGAAAGTTAATACTACTTACCATTTCTTATCAAGAAACCCTAATATCATAACTTTTTCAATAAATATATGATCGTTTTTTGTAGAACTCTGGTAAATATAATTATATCTGCACTAATTTAGTAAATCAATATATTTTTTTGTAAAATCTCATTTAAGTTTCACTTATTTTTGTGATTTTTTATTAATTTTTAAAATAAGATTAAACATATTGCTTTCCATGTAATTTTGAGCTAATCTGCAATTATTTAAGCCTTCTTGATAAACGTATACTAATATCAATATATTAATACTTGCTTAACTATAAAAACACCTTTAGACAATATAATAAAATAATGCCTTGGATAATGAATATGATTATTTAAACGACTTTGCACTATAATTTTTACGGTAAGCCGATTTTATTTTATATAAACAAGCGCACTCATGTTGTATAACTACCTAAATTAAATTTTCTATGATACTATGATATTTATAATGCTAAATAGAAAAATTTATGCTGTCATATTTCCTAAAACAGAATACAGTTTAACAGATGTTAATAGACGACTTATTCTAATCCTAGGGATGCATAAATTTAGAAGCGAAGATTTAGATGAAGGGTTTGATTTTCATGAAAATATATGAGCAAATCTCACATGATATTAAAGAGAAAATAAGAATTGAACTAATGCCTCAAGGAGCTAAATTGCCATCCATCACCTCTCTTTGTAATGAATATAAGTGTAGCAAAGGTACCATTATTAAAGCTTATACCAATTTATGTAATGAGCATATAGTTTATTCTTCACCTTAGAGTGGATTTTACGTTGCTGATAACCTTGTACGATTTAGCACAAATCAAGCTAATATTTATGATCTATCAACTGGTAACTCTTTGGTTAGCAATATTCCAATAAAGGATATTCAGCATTGCTTAAACTCAGCTCTGGAGCTCCACAGCAACATGTCTCTAAACATGGATTTAGAAGGCCTTCCTTCTTTACGTGAACTGTTAACTGATTTACTTATGAGAGATGATATATATTCTAAAAGTAAAAATTTAATTCTATCCCAAGGTATTCTGCAAGTATTAACTCTTTTTTCAAAGATGGAATTTCCAAATGGCAATGATACTATACTTATCGAAGATCCTTCTTATACTTATTATATAAACTTTTTAAAGTATGAGAATATTAAAGTTAGAACTATAAAAAGAGACGAGAATGGAATTAATTTATATGAACTTGAAGAAATATTTAAAAACCAAAGTATTAAATTCTTTTACACGATTCCTAGAAATCATAACCCTTTAGGCACTTATTATTCATTAAATCAAAGAAAAGCAATAATGAAGCTTGCCCATACTTACAATGTATATGTTATCGAAGATGATTATTTTTCAGATTTAAGTACCTTGTCAAGATATTCACCTATTTATTATTATTCGGATTTTAGAAATTGTATATATCTTAGAAGCTTTTCTAAGACAATACCTTATATAAGAATTGGTGTAGCTATAATCCCTGATGATTTAATTAATAGATTTAAGGAATGGATGAAATACTCATATTATTTTTCATATTATATGCCATCATTGGTTTCTCAAGCAACACTTGAATCATATATAAAAAGCTCTATATATAATAAGCATGTAGCCATTCTTTCTAGCAATTTAAAGGACACTTTAAAATTATTTAGGAAAATAACTTCTGCTTGGGATTCAAATTTAGTTAATATACTTGGCGGAAGTTCTGGTTATTATTCTACTATAATATTAGCTCCTCATATCGACTGTAATAAATTATTAGACAATTTAAAAAATAAAAATATTCTTCTAGCCCATAATTCGGCCTCATACTACAATACAGAGAATTTTGACAATAGTCTAAGACTCAGTATTGCTAGAATTAATTCTACTGATTTGAAATTAGCATTAAATATTATTTATGATGAAATATTAAAATTATCATAAATACAATAATAAAAGATCTAAGGGTCATATTCTTTCCCTTAAATCTTTTATAATATTAAGCAAATTGTGGTAAATAATCTTTATGTGCCTCTAGTAATTCATCCAATAATATTTTCGCTATTTTCTCTGATGGAATTAATGGATTAATAGTTAATGCAAGAAGTGCTTTATTATAATCCCCTTCAACTGCTGCTTCAACCACTAAACGTTCAAATGATTTTATTGTTTGAACCAATCCATTCACACTTACTGGTAATTTCCCCATAGCAATAGGTTTAGGCCCATCCTTAGTTATAATACATGAAATCTCAACTGCTGAGTCATTCTCTATTCCTTCAATAGCCCCATTGTTTTTAGTATTAACTGGTTGAATATCTCCCTTGTTGTTATAAATAGAGTTAATTAATCTGCAAGCTGCATCTGAATAATATGCTCCACCTCTCTTTTCCAATTGCGGTGGCTTAATATCTAAATTTTCATCTTTGTATAGTTCAAATAAATCATTTTCTAATCTCTTAACTACTTCTGCTCTAGTTTCTCCCTTAGAAAATTCTTTTAATTCTTCTTCAAGCATATCTGCTGTTTGAAAGTAATACCTATGATATGGGCATGGCATCATTCTAAGAGCTTTAATAAATTCTGGGTTCCACTCTAAATCTTGAATATTTTTTACAATTGACCCCAGTTTACCTTCTGCTAGTGAGTCTATTACTTTATCTGTAATTTTTTCACCATCTAAATAAATTTCTCTACCAAATACCATATGATTCAATCCCATGAAATCCATAGTAATTCTGCTATGCTCTACTTCAAGCATATCCGCTACTGCTTTTTCCATGCCAATTGGAACATTACATAATCCAATAATCTTTTTATTCTTTCCATATCTAAGAAGAGCTTCTGTTACCATTCCTGCAGGATTTGTAAAATTTACAAGCCATGCATTTGGACATAGCTCTGACATATCTTTATCTATATCTAAAATTACAGGTATTGTTCTTAGTGCTTTAAACATACCTCCAGCACCATTGGTTTCTTGTCCTATTACACCATGACTTAATGGTATTCTTTCATCCTGAATCCTAGCATCTAATAGACCAACTCTTAATTGTGTAGTTACAAAATCCGCATCCTTTAATGCTTCTCTTCTGTTTAAAGTTAAATGAATTTCCATAGGTACACCAGCTTTTTTAACCATTCTTTTAGCTAATTTCCCTACGATATTTAATTTTTCTTTTCCGCTTTCAATATCAACTAGCCATAATTCCCTTACCGGAAGTTCATTATATCTTTTTATAAACCCTTCCACTAATTCTGGAGTATAGCTCGATCCCCCACCAATTGTCACTATTTTAATTCCTTTTTCCATCAGATATCCTCCTATATATTATAAAATATAAGCATAATCATTTTTAAATTTTGATTTAATAATTTAAGTATTTGTTTATATTGGTATACTTATTTTTTATTCTTTAAGTAATTTATTTAGATACTCTTATAGGAAATTTCCTCTTCTATACTTTATATAAAAATTGTATTTTCTCTTATTTTCATAAAATTCTAACAGATCTGTTTTCTATATCTTAACTCAATATAATCCCCTATTCAATAATATAAAAACACAACTGTGCTAGTACAGTTGTGTTTTTATTAAATTCAGAAGCACTTTAATAGCAAAATACTATTTATCAATATATTTAATAATATCTTTACCAAGAACCTTAACTATTATTTCCAAATAATTGTAACCTTTAAATGTTTTGCTTTATATATAAGAATCATTTTTAAATTTTAGTTGTATACCTCTAAAATTTATTAATTCAATGTTTTTTTCGTTAATAAACTGTATTACTTCTTTATTAGTTAATGTTTCTAATTCCTTTACTCTTGGGTATGCATATGAACTACTACTAATAATCTTAGAATCAAGACACCCTGGATGGCACATAATTTCTAAAGAATCTACATTAATATTATCTTCCAAAATGTTTATTAACATTTTGGGTTCAATCATAGAAATATTATAAAAACTATCAACAAACTTAGTTGTTGTTTTAATACTTTCATACTTTTCTTCTCTAATTGCCTTAATATGCCTAACTGGTATATTATACTCCTTTGCCAACTCAGCAACTACCTCAAAAACACTCTCAATAGAATGTACATGATGATGTGTATCTATATGTGTTGGAACTATCCCAAGAGATAAAAACTTTTCAAATTGTTTTCTAAATTCCCTTCGTATATCTTCAATACACGCTGACTCAACAATATTATCATATTTTAAAAAATTCCCTTCATTATCAACTAAGGTTTTCACGTTCTTTGATAAAGGTCTGCCTGCGGTAAGAACCAGGTGAATTCCTACACCTAATTTAGGATTTTCTTTTGCCAAATTAACCGCATGTTCCGTTGTCTCCATATTACACATTAATGTGGTAGATGTTACTATTCCATTTTTGAATCCTTTAATTATACCTAAATTAATTGCTTTTGAAATACCAAAATCATCTGCATTCATTATTAATCTCATATCTTTCTCTACTCCTTATATTTAATGTTTTAGTCTAATAGAAATATATTTATAATACCATAATAATCCACATTATTTTTATCAGCAATAGCTCTAGATAATAATCACATTATACGTATCTCTTATTTTAGGTCAGGATATATTTCATATTATAAACCTAGGACATATCCCACTGCCTATATATGCCAAACTAGTATTACAATATAATATTCAAGGATTCAGCAATTATTTTACTTTTTTTCTCTTCATTAATCATACTAAGATATTCCTTAAGCTTTTCATGCCACTCCTTCTCACTTTCAGTTCCATAATCCACATCCATAACTGAATCATTTGGAATATACTTAAGTAACAGTGATATTTCAAAATCATCTAAGACCTTAAATATCTCAATGAATTCATAATCAAATATGCAATCAGAGCCAAGAACATCTACCAAATCCCTAAGACTATGAATTTCTTCCCTTATAATTTGTATCTTATTCTCTACTTTATCACACTCTCTAATTTCTTCAGTTATATCCTTAAATCTGCTGTTCTCTAGACTTTCTCCATCTTCATATCTAATTAAACTTTCATCTGCATTTTTAAATGTGATAAATGTATTTTCCAATTTATTATTTTCAATATTCTTCTTAATACTTGGCATAATCTTGTAAATAGTTTTATTTATATAATTAATAAAATTTATATCATTTATATTAAACTCCTGGCAAATACCTTCAACTATCATAGATATTACTTCATTAAATTCCTCTTCTTTCAGTTCTCCTAACTTATTTTTAAGATAACGTCTTTCAGTATCTGTTATATCTAGAGTTATTCCTCTCTTCCCTAATACCATACATCCTAAATAATTAGTCAGAACCAATTCAAAGATATTTATTAATATATGATCTGAATTTTTATCAAAGCTTTTAAGCAAATTTTCAATTTCATAGATATCAAAGTGAGAACAAAATTGATTTTCAAAATCTATTTTTCTTAAATATTCATTTATATATTCTATTCCTACTAACTCCATCTCATCTATAGCTAATGGATAATCTATAGATCCCTGCATTTCATGAGCCGCAAACCTAATATCATATTCTATAAAAAATAATGGAATCCCGTAATCTATAGTATCTATATACGCATAATTACTTGTTTTTAATTTACTTTTTTGCACGTTCTTTAATAGTTCTTTACTTTCTTCTATTTTAATCTTTAAAACTTTTTCCCCTTCAGAAAACAAATATTTCATTGCATTTTCTTTTATTAACGTAATCTGTTCCTTTATTGATGTTTTACCTTTTAGAAAGCTACCTATAGTATAATAAATTGATAACATTATTTGCTCTGCAACTTCAACTCTTACCGAATAGCTTTCAGCTTTTGTATAATAATTTGCAGTTTCTCTTAAAATATCTAATATTTGAACTTGAATATTTTCTAGTTCTTTATTATTTAATATATCATTTGAATGAAGTACTTGTAGTAATGACTGAAAATAATGTTCCTTACTTAATAAATTTTCAATGGTATCATTTCTGTCAGTAATATAATTATCCATTATAACTCCTCATCTCCATCCACATTTAAATAATCAGAAACCCCATATTTAATATTATGAGCTATAGTATCCAAATACTTATGTCTAAGTAGCTCTAAAGATCCTTGGCATTCATTATCGAAATAGCCTTTCATTAAATTAATTAATTCAATGTCACCTATTTCTTCCATAGTTTCATTTTTATAATAATAAAATGTTTCTATTAGCTCCTCTATAGTTTCAATATAATTGTATTGAGAAATATATGGCGACTCGCAAAAGGTTGATATTATTTGCTTTATTATCCCTCCACCAAATTCAACTCTGCCATTCTTACTTAAAGCTTCGCTTCTTATCTCAACTATCTCTTTAACATTTTCTTCACTCAGCTTTAATCCATATTCCACTGTTTCCTCATTACAGTGCAAAATCTCTTCAAAAGTTTGTTTACTTATTATAGAATCAGAAATAGACATAAGATAATTTTTCATAAATAACACCATCCAAACTTTTTTATTTTTAAGTGTTGACTTTCTTTTTTAAATATGTTATGATTATTATATATAGATAAACTTAATTTTTTCTGACAATTAATTCTATCATCGGCTATATGGAAAGTCAATGGTATTTTTTTATGCCCATTTTTTATAAATAGCAGCCTTTATAAATTAATATAAAATCCCCAATAATTAAAAAGACTGTTAAATATCAAAATTTATTAGATATTTAACAGTCTTTTTAATTATTAAGCCCAAATTTAACAGCTTTGGTTTTTTCAATAGATAACAAAACACTGAATCTTCACCAAACTAAATAAATGCCTATCTTTAATTTATATAAATTAACTTCTTATCAATTTTTTGCATTAATAATCTATATAGATAACACAATTATATAACCCAATCACCATTTTTAAATACTTGGATCTTTTCTCCATTAGCGGTTTCACCTATTATTTCAAGCTCCTCTGAGCCTACCATAAAATCTACATGAGTTAACGAATCATTAGCTCCATTTTTTATTAGTTCTTCTTCCGACATATTGTCACCATCTTTTAGGCAAGTTGGATACGCTTTTCCAAAAGCAAAATGGCATGATGCATTTTCATCAAATAATGTATTAAAGAAAATTAGTCCCGAATTTGATATAGGTGAGTTATAACCAACTAGAGCAACTTCTCCTAAATATCTAGAACCTTCATCTGTATCTAGTAATCCTTTTAATATTTCTTCTCCCTTTTCTGCAGTAAAGTCAACTATCTTACCATCTTTCAATGCCAACTTAAAGTTATCAATTAAATTTCCTCCATAGTTTAATGGCTTTTTACTAGTAACATAGCCGTTTACTCCATCTCTCTTTGGAAGGGTGAATACCTCTTCTGTCGGTATATTAGCAACAAAGTTAATACCATCTTTAGAATTTTCTTCACCACTTAACCATAGATGTCCTTCTGGAAGCTCTACAGTTAGATCTGTGCCTTCTGATTTATAATAAACATATTTAAAATTCTTTTCATTTAAATAATCTTTTCTATTTTTTAATTTTTCTAAATGTTCATTCCACGCTTCAATAGGTGATTCCTTATCAGCTCTTACTATACTAAAAATTGAGTCCCAAAGATTTTCTACTGCATCTGCTTCTGATAAATCAGGGAATACTTTTCTTGCCCATCCCTTTGTAGGTATTGAAACAACACACCATTGAACTTCATTACTCATCATGGCAGCACTAACATCTTTCATAGCTCTATTTGCTGTTTTTGCTAAAGTAGAAATCTTATTAGGATCTACTCCGCTTAATAGCTCTGGATCTCTAGCAGAAATACTTATAAATGCAGTTTTCTCCTTTATAAGTTGCTCTCTTGATAATACAGCATGTTTTGGCTCCCTTTCAAAACTTTCCATAGGAGCTTTATTGTATTTTATCAAGGCAAGTTCTTCATCATTGTAATCAACTATAACATTAATAGCACCAGCTTCATAAGCTTCTTCTGCTATCAGTCTAGCAAACTCTGCACATTCTATTGGTGAATTTATAAGCAATTGTTGCTTATCTTGTAAATTTATGCCCTTCTTAACAACGAGCTCTGCATACTTTCTTAATGTATCTGTATTCATTTTGCTTTCCTCCACATTTTTCCTTAAGTTTTATTATCATAATTATAGCATATCTTACTCTATAAGTTTTCATTTAAAACCTGCATAATATACTTTCATTTATATCTATTTCGATAAATGTAATATACAAATATAACATTTATTAAAATAGAAACTCAGATTTCATTAGAAATTATCTGTTTAAGAAAAAATATGATCTTTATAGCAATTATTCGTATTTAAAAGGCCCAATCTAATAAAAATCGGGCCTTGATTACTAAAATGTAAATACTTTTGATTATTAATTTTTTCCTATGCTATTTTTATAGGAAATCTTTCATAAACTCCTTGATCTTATTTATTTTAATTTCACTTTCAACAAGTGATTCTCCACTTTTTAAAAAGCTAACTTTGTCATGGAAGTTGGATTTCTCTTCTTTATATAAAATTCCCAAAGGAATCTTATCTCCCCATTCCATTGATTTTTCAATAGCCTTCAATTTATTACTTGGATCGTATTCTTTTCCAAGTTTATAAACTCTTTTATTATACCATTGGAATGTATTAATTTTATTAAATGACACACATGGCTGTAAAATATCAACAAGAGCGTATCCTTTATGATTAATAGCTTCAATCATAACTTTCTCCAAATGCTCCTTATCTCCACTAAATGCTCTAGCAACAAAACCGGCACCAAGCGTTATTGCAAGCGCTACTGGATTCATAGGAATGTTATTTGACCCATTTGGCTGAACATCTGTTACATGTCCGATGTCAGTTGTAGGTGATGCTTGCCCTTTTGTTAACCCATATATTTGGTTATCGTGAACAAAATGTGTTATATCTACATTACGCCTAATATTATGAATAAAGTGATTTCCTCCTTCTCCATAGGAATCCCCTTCTCCTGTATTTACTATTACAGTTAATCTTTTATTTACAATCTTTGCTGCAACTGCAGGTGGTAATGATCTTCCATGAAGTCCACAAAATCCATTAGTATTTATATATTGAGGTGTTTTAGCAGCTTGGCCTATTCCACCAACAATAAGCACTTCGTGTGGAGCCTTACCTAAATCTATAAGTGCTTGCTTTAGAGCATCAAGAATATTATGATCCCCACATCCTGGACACCAAGCTGTTTCTGATGTTAGAAATATTTCATTATTCATTATTGCTCACCTCCAACTAGCTTACTGTATATTTCTTGAGATGAAATAGGTCTTCCATCATATTTTAAGATACTGCTATTGCATTCAATACCTGTATATTCTCTAATAAGTCCTGATAGTTGTCCTGTCGCATTTTGCTCTATATTTATTATATTTTTTACTTTTTTCGCATACTTCCTAAGATTTTTCTCAGGTAAAGGCCAGACATCCCCAAATACTAATGAGCAGTATTTATTATTATTTCCCGAACGTCCATTAAGAAGTTTTATAGCTTCCTTAACCGGACTATATAATGATCCCCATGCTAAAAGTAAAGTATCTGCATTTTCTTCACCGATGAATTCAGGTTCTAAAAGTTCTTCTTTTAAATATTCCATTTTCCTTAGTCTCTTATCATTCATTTTATTTCTTACTTCACCTGATTCAGTAATATGTCCATATTCATCATGTTCATCACTATCTACCAATACTGTTAATCCTGGTATTTTACCTGGCGTTATACGTGGCGAAACACCTGTCTTTGTTAATTCATAACGCTTATAATCTTTAGCATTTATATATTCATCATCTTTTAAATACCTTTCTATTTTAATCTTATCAAAATTAAAAGGCTTTACAGTTCTTATACTATCAGCTAAAAACTGATCTCCAAGTAAAATAACTGGTATTTGATACTTATCAGCAAGATTAAATGCTCTTATAGTTTGATAAAATGCATCTTCAGGTTCCCTTAATGCTATTACCATTTTAGGTATTTCCCCTGGTGATGAGGATATAACAAATTTCAAATCTGCTTGTTCTGTTCTTGTTGGCAAACCTGTAGTAGGCCCAGGTCTTTGTATTTCTGCTATTACAAGAGGTACCTCAAGCATTCCCGATAAGCCTACAGCCTCTACCATTAGCGCAAATCCTCCTCCAGACGATCCTGTCATTGCTCTAACACCTGCATAAGAGGCTCCAATAGCCATATTTATTGAAGCAATTTCATCTTCAGCCTGTTCAACTACAATTTCTGCTTCATTCATCTTTGAAGCAAGATAATTCATTATACTTGTAGATGGTGTCATTGGATAAGCGGAATAAAATTTACATCCTGCTGCAATAGCCCCAAGAGCAATAGCATCATTTCCTCCAATTAAAATACTCTCATCATTGTTCTTAGGTTGAATTTGATACTTTGGTGCAACTAGCTTGTATCCTTCTTCAAATGCATTGAAATTTTTACTGGCGATTTCCTCTTTGAACTTTTCTGTTAATACTTCCTTAATGCCACTTAAATCCAAATTAAATAACTTTACAAAAGCACCCAAAGCTATGCTACCATATACTTTTGAATTTCCAATGCTCTTAGCTAAAGCTTTAAGAGTAAGACCAAAGAATCTTTTATCCTCAAGCTTAATTTGCTCGTCAGCAATTATAAACCCATCTTTCTTTAATCTGCCGATGTGAAGATCAATTGTTTCTTTGTCTAAAGCGATTATTCCATCGATATCATCCCAATGGGAATTTATTTGCTCATTTCCAAAGCGTATTTGAAAAAAATTATGCCCGCCTCTTACCCTTGACATATAGTCTTGTATAGTAAATATTTCAAAGCCTTTCCTTTTTAAAACTTTCTCTAATATAGAGGAAATGGTCTCCATTCCTAACCCAGCTGCTCCTCCAATTAAAATATTATAAATCATAAAATTCCTCCCTTCTAAAAACGCTTATAAATTGCATGCTGATAATATTTTATTATTGTTTCTCAGTATTATGACTAGATAAATACATATAATCTACTTATTTTTCATATAACAAAATCTACTTATAATCATATGTTAATATTAATACTAATTTATTAATAAGGTGATTATTATCAAGAAATATTCTAATTTAGATATAGATAATCTTGAGTTTTTAGGATCTGGTACGCAAGGAAAGGTTTATAAAATAGATTCACAAAAATGTATAAAGATTTTTAAGAAAAAGCAAATATGTTCAGATGAAATAGAAACTCTAGTTATGGCACAAATGGATTTGCATTTTCCTAGACTTTATGCCTTTGGTGAAAATTATATAATACGCGAATATATTGATGGAGTAGAACTTGATAAATACTTATCATCTAATCCACTATCTGAGAACATTTTCCAAAAAATTATAGAACTATATGAAGCGATGGATTCAGTAGGCTATAACAGATTAGATGCTGCACCATTTCATATTTTTATAACCTCATTAGATGAAATTAAGTTAATTGATACAGCTAGAGCTATGAAAAAGCGGACTATATATCCTGCTTTAATCATTGAATGTTTATCCGATTTAGGATACAAAAAAGATTTTTTAAATTTTGTCAAATACAATAAACCCGAACTCTATAAAAAATGGTTAAGAAGTAAAAAATAAATTATTAATAAATATTTTATAATATTTTTTGAGGAGAGTAGAAATGAGATTTATAGTCTTTGGTGATTCTAAAGGTAAAGAAAAAGGAATAAACGAAAAAGTTCTAAATACGCTAATGAAAGAAACATGCAAATTGGATCCTACTCCAAAATTCATCGTAATTTGCGGAGATTCTGTTGCCGGCAGTAATAAAGAAGATGTTTTTAATTTTCAACTCAAAAGACTAAGAGGAATAGTAGAAAAGTATCACCCTAATATTCCCTTACTTCCAGTAGTCGGTAATCATGAAGTGAATATAGAACCTATAGATGATAGATTCGAAAAGATACTTGATCAAATTTATTGCGACTTAAATCCATGTGATTTCCTTGAAGGTTATAATAGAACAGCTTATTACAAAGATTTTGAAGATACTAGGCTTATAATCCTTAATGCCTTCCATTACGGTTCAACTCATAAAATCAGTGAGTACCAGCTTAAGTGGTTCGAAAATACTGCTTCTAAATATAAAAAAAACAAACTAGTTTTTGTTCATTCTCCGGCTTATCCTACTGGAGCTCATCTCGGGCATTGCCTCGATTTATACCCTAAATATAGAGATGCCTTTTGGAGAATTGTAGATAAGTGCAATATAGATATAGTTTTCTCTGGACATGAGCATAACTATTCAAGAAGAATCATAGACGATTCCTTTAGCAACGGGAATTCCTGCTATGAAAGAAAAGTTAATCAAGTAATCACTGGTGGTGGTGGCGAAAAGCTTAGAGATAAATATAAAAGTAAGCAAGGAATAGTAGTCGCTCCTATAGCTGTATACCACTATTTAGTTGTAGATATAGAGGCTGATTACATTAAAGTATGTGCAATTAGCTTAAAAGGTAAGAAATTAGATGAATTTATTATAGTTAAAACAAATTTCTAGCGGGTAAATTGAGATATCATGGGAAATTATACATCTGTGTAGAGAATAGTCTGCTAAACTTTATGAAGATGATTAAATGCATTATTAAGCCAAGTGAGCATAGACTATTTCTTTATATCAGAAAATAAAAAACAAATATATTTTTACTTCTATTTAAACCTAATACTAAAGCAAGCTTGAAATCAATTCCTTACTTAGTGATGGTATTGTAACTGCACTTATAATTTCACCAGTTTCAATAAATCCTAGAGAATCAATTTTTCCCATATCAATTGTTCCTGTAATAACTGGGAATACATTTTCATTAACATTTGCTATTAAATAATCACTTATAAGATAACTGCTCCAATATTAGCCCCTACCTTAACAGCATTTTTCACCGCACCTACATCTCCAATATTACTATGTATTTCCCAGGACATGCTGGTGAAGCTAAAACTAATTCGACATTTGAAGATTTAAGCATTTCATCACATGCTTCCATTCCCTTTGCAATACTTTTATATTCAAGTAATCCAATAAGACCTTCTCATTGCTGTCTCTTCCCCTCTCATAGATTTAATAATGCATATATTATTTAACTATAACTATACTTTCATCTGTTATTTCTTTTATAATTCCATCTATGCTTGAATGAATCTTAGCTCCTAGCTTCCCACCTGAAATGTCTCTTATCAAATCACCTTTTTGAACTTTATCTCCAACTTCATCTATAGGTTCAGCTTTTGCACCTATATGTTGTGATCTTAATATTGTAACTTTTTGAGAAAAAATATTAATTCCATAATATGATAAATATTTCCCATTAAACAATGAAGTATGTTTTCCAATAGTACTCTGCTAGGTAAACATAGTTACAAAGTATAAAGGGAAATATATTATCATAACTGACTAGATTATCTTATATTAAATGAATCTACCATAACACACCTACGTTTTCTGCAGAAAGACCTTGCTGTTGTTAAACCTTCACCAGTAGGGCCTGCAATAGTAAATGTTGTAGTTCCTTCCCCACCAACACCTATTCCAGCATAAGATGGTGCATTTTTGACAAAAATAGTTGTTTCTAAAAGTCTTGCCATTTTTGTAAGTTTATCCACATTTTTCGAATGCATTATAGCTGTATGTCTATTTCCATGCTCAGCAACGTAAGCACATTCAATAGCCTCATCTACATCTTTTGTTCTTACAATAGGTAGAATAGGCATCATCATTTCTTCAAGAACAAAATGATGATTCTTATCTACTTCCATAATAATTACTTTTATGCTACCATCAACTGAAATGCCAAGCTTATTTAAAATATATGGTGCGCTTTTACCTACAAAAGAAACCTTAGGTCCGCCATTTTCATTTGTAACTAAATCTAAAAGCTTTTGAATTAAGTTTCTATCTTTAATTTCATAAGCTCCATTCAGTTTCATGTAATGTATTAAATAATCACATATTTGATCAACCGCAAAGACTTCTTTTTCAGCTATACATGGAACATTATTATCAAAGCTGCATCCATTAACAATATCAATAGCGGCTTTTTCTATATCAGCAGTTTCATCAACAACAACAGGCGGATTTCCAGCACCTGCTCCAATAGCTTTTTTCCCCGTGGACATAACCTTAGTAACAATAGCAGGTCCACCAGTTGCTACGAGCATTCGGATTTTTGGATGCTCCATCATAATATTTGTATTTTCAATAGAAGGTTCTTTAACCGTTGCTATAAGATTATCAGGAGCCCCTGCTTCTTCTAATGCTTTATTTAACATAGTTACTAATTTTATTGAAACGTTTTTTGCTCTTGGATGTGGGCTAAACACTACTGTATTTCCACCAGCAATCATAGAAATAGAATTACAAATGATAGTTTCAGTAGGATTTGTAGTAGGCGTAATAGCTCCAATTACTCCAAATGAACAATATTCAACTAAAGTAAGCCCATTATCCCCTGTCATAGCCTCTGTAGTTAAATCTTCTGTTCCTGGTGTTTTTTCGGCTGCTACTCTATTTTTAATTAATTTGTGTTCATATTTACCTATTTCTGTTTCTTCAACAGACATTCTTGAAATCAATTCTAGATTTTCTTTTTTCAAGATAGTAGCTTTTATAGTATCCACATATTTTTGTCTGTTCGTCATCGAAGCATTTAATAATTGTTTTTGTGCTACAAATGATGCTTCAACTGCCGCATCCATAGTTTCAAAAATACCGTAATTTTTTGTAGAATCAACTTTATCCAAATTTAATAAGTTTTTATTTTTCACTTCTTCTATTGCTTGTCTAACTAGTTTTTCAACTAATACTACATCTACATCCATTTATATACACCTCTTTTTAAAATTTTCATCCTCTATTACAGTTCATTGCAATGCCTAAAGGCGTTACTAATAAAGGCTCATTAAACTTTATGGTTTTAATACCTATTTCTTTTTCAAAAACGTCATTAAATTCCTCAAAGGATGAAGCCCCTCCAACAACGTAAATTTCTGATACGTCATAACCGTTTAAATATCTCTTTACTATTGATGCCATTTTTTGAACTACAGGTTTAATAATCGGAAATATATCTTTATCTTTTTTCGGATCTTTCTTTAATTCTTCTGCTTCCCTAATTGATATTCCATAATATCCTGCAAGCACAAGTGTCATATGTGTACCCCCAGTTGCTTCATCAGCAGTAAAAATTACTTGTCCATCCTTCAATATACTAATTCCTGTTGTTCCACCTCCAACATCAACAACTGCACCGTCCTTAATGTCTATCACCCTAGCTGCCGCTGTTGGCTCATCCACAACATTTATAACTTCAAATCCTGCTGCTTCTACAACATTGGATATACACTTTACATTACCGGAAATAATTCCTGGTGGTATAGCAGTTGCAGCTGTTAGAAGCTTTCTACCAATTATCTCTTCAACCTTGGCTTTTAAATTTTTTACTATATTTATAGCCCCTACAAAATCTACTACAATTCCATCCTTAACAACTGTAGAAGGGTAAGTAGCTCCTGCAATAGGATTATTATTGGCATCTACAACTGATACAACAATATTGGCCGTTCCGAGGTCAACTCCCGTTTTAAGCTCTCCTTCAAATGAATTACTTTTATTTTCAGCAATCAAATTGGAGAATTCTGTTAATATGTCACTATTTATTAACATTCTTATCTCTCCTATCATAATTAATTTGTAACTAACTGCTTACTTCCTATGCAGGATAACAAAGTCATCATTTTTTAAAGCACAAGCATTAGCTTCATCAACATCCACATGCATTTCAAGAGAAGACTTATCAGAAACCCTTATTAAAACATTACCTAAGATACCATGTCTTTCGCCCATAGTTTCCACTTCAACAATTTCCTTATCTTTCACTCCCATTTTCTCAGCATATTCAGGTGTCATATGAATATGTCTTAAAGCAATGATTGTTCCGTTTGGAATTTTCACACTCCCTTTAGGTCCTATAATTTCAAGTCCTGGAGTATTTTCTAGTTGTCCTGATTCTTTAATTGGAGGTTTTACCCCCAATCTAAAACTATCTGTCATTGAAACTTCAACCTGACTTTCACTTCTTATCGGTCCTAAAATACGGACATTTTCAAATTCACCTTTAGGACCTCTAATCGTTACAGTTTCATTAGCTGCAAATTGTCCTGGTTGTTTCAAATCAATTTTTTTAGTTAAGCTATATCCTAGACCATATAGAATATCTAAATCCTTTTGACTTAGGTGCACATGCCTATTTGATACGCCAATAGGAATTTTATAATTCTCTAATGCTTTGATTTTATCTACAACTATTTTAGTAATTAACTTTACTACATCTTCGCTATGCATTTTATCAACTCACTCTCTAGATATCCTATAAAAACTCTATAAAGTTTTTGGTAATATCTTTTCTGTATCAATATGTGGTCTTGGAATAACATGTTGCGAAATCACTTCGCCAACATTTCTTGCAGCTGCAACTCCAGCATCTACAGCCGCTTTTACTGCTCCAACATCCCCTCGAACCATTACAGTTACAAGTCCTGATCCAATTTTTTCATATCCAACAAGCATAACATTCGCTGCCTTTGTCATTGCATCAGCTGCTTCTATTGCACTAACTAAGCCTTTTGTTTCAACCATTCCTAAAGCTTCATTATTCATAATAAATTCCTCCTTATTTTTTAACATATAAATCTAAATGAACATCGCATTAATAATAAACATTGAAATAAATATTACTGTAGCTGGTGGGTCTATATAAGTATCACAATAACTGTTAATAGCTTTTCCTGCAATTAACCAAGCTATTGCACAGGCAATTCCTACGCAAACACCTATAAATATATTTCCTGTCATAACCGTAGCCGCTGCAGCTGGTAAAGTGATATGATGTGTTACCGGAACTCCAAAACCAGTCTGCAAGAAAATCAATGAAGTTGCACTAATTCCAAAGCAAACAATAGGATACATAGACATAACTTTAGGTGATACACCTGAATTAACCATTGATATAGCAATGCCGCTTACAACAATTCCAACTGTTAATCCAAGCACAATATGATTAACTAATGTTTTTGTATCAGGAAGCCAATCTCTTTTGCCTGCCCCAGTATACTTACCAACTGGACCTGTCTTACCAAATACTAATCTCGAAATCATCAAAACGGTGAAAACAGAAATAGCAGGAAGGTCTGTTTTAAAGTTCAATACTGCACCATAAACATAGTGACATAAAAAACCTATAACTCCGAATAAACCTCCAACGAGTATTACTGTATAATCATTAATTGAATATAATGGTGTTAATACATCGTTTGCATTGCTCAATGTTTTTCTTTTATTCCCAGCAAATGCTGCTGCCGCTACTCCTGCTGCAAATGCAATATGAGGACCTAAAAAAGAACCAAAAGTAATATTTCCAATCGTTGGTTCAGCAATACCTGCTAATCCTAAAATTCCTCCAACAACTGCTAAAATTCCCGTTAAAATAAAAGCAGGTATTGATCCAAGAAGTGCTCCTAAAGCTCCTCCACCAAATGCTGCTATTAATGCATAGATATTCATAACATCAAACTCCTTAAATACTATTTAAAATTTTCCAAAACACATTGCATTGCCTTCTTTCTCAAGATTTCCACTTTATCAGTTTTTTCCCATTTAAAATTTTTATTTTCACGCCCAAAATGACCATAGGCGGCTGTATTAAAAAATTGTGGTTTCTTTAAATCAAGTTGCTCTAAAATATTAGCAACCGAAAAAGAAAAAGTCTCTTTAATTATTTTTCTTATATCTTTAATATCTACTTTCTCAGTTCCAAATGTATTAATAGTTATTGCTTCTGGTTCAGCTTCTCCAATTACATAGCTTAAGGATAATTCAACCTTATCAGCCAGCTTTGCAGCAACCATATTTTTTGCCACATACCTTGCCATATATGCTGCTGATCTATCTACTTTTGTGGGGTCTTTTCCTGAAAAGGCTCCACCACCATGTCTTCCAATTCCACCATAAGTATCTACCATAATTTTTCGTCCCGTTAAACCCGTATCGCCTGCAGGACCACCTATAACAAATCTTCCGGTAGGATTAATATGTATCTTCGTATCATATTTAATCCACCTGCTATCAATAACATTACGAATAACCTCATATTCAATAACATTTTTCATATAATCATAGTCAATATCTGGATCATGTTGAATTGAAATTACTATGCTTGAAATGTTAATTGGATTCCCATTACTATCATATTTCATTGTAATCTGAGATTTACCATCAGGACGAATCCAAGGAATTCCTTCACTTTTTCTAAGTTTGGATAACCTCATTGTAAGTTTATTGGCTAAATCACACGTTAATGGCATATAATTATCAGTCTCATTAAAGGCATACCCGTACATAATTCCTTGATCACCAGCTCCTAATATTTCTTTAGTAATCTTCCTGTTTTCTTCTATTTTGTCAACACCTAAAGCAATATCTGGAGACTGTTTATTGATATTTGTAAACACTAGGCAGGTCTTATAATCAAAACCATATTCTTCTTTCGTATAACCAATATTTTTTACAACCTCTCTTGCAACATCAACAATATTCACCTTTGCATTTGAAGTAACCTCTCCTGCTATCATAATTGTATTCTTTGAGACCATGGTTTCCACTGCGACCCTTGAATTATTGTCCTGTGCTAAATATGCATCTAAAATTCCATCCGATATCTGATCGCAAATTTTATCAGGATGTCCTTCAGTTACAGATTCTGATGTAACAAAATATTCGCTCATGTTTTATCACCTACCTTGATTTTCTGATTCTACAACATTTTTTTATATTTATAGACCGTTGTATTTTCATACTTCTTAAACACTTTGCTAAAATAACTGCTCTCATTATATCCAAGTTTAAATGCAACATCCGTAATACTTAAATCAGTAAAACAAAAATAACTTTTCGCCATACTAATCTTTCTCATGTGCAAATATTCCATAACACTTATGTTAAACTGCCTTTTAAAAATTCTACTTAAATAGCCTTGGCTTACTGAACAATTATTAATTATCTCATTTAACCCAATCTCTTCTTCAATATGATTTTCAATATAACTAAACACATCATTTAATATTGAATACTTTTTTATGCTATTTTGTTGAAAAACATAATTCATAACTTTGAATAACCAAAATTCGAAAAATCTTTTCTCATTGCCTAAATGTTCTTCCATCGGAAATAGCTCATTAAGCTTTTGGGGCTTTTTGTTTAGCAGTTGGACAGAATTAATAAGATTTTCTCCTATTTGCATAAATTCTTCTCTTAGTAACTTTGTATCAGACTTTTTAGAAGAACACATCTCATCTATTATATTAGGAATTTCATAATACATTTTTTTGTAATTTTTTTCTTTAATCATTAAAAGTAGACTATCATACTTATTCCCTTCTATCTCACTTTTAACATTCTGATTCTCATCTTTATAATTACTCAATAATTTTTCTATTTGAGAAAAGGATACAGGTTTTGATATATACTCTTTAACTTTAGTTTTTAAAGCTTCAATTGCAAAATCAAAACTGTTATAAGATGATACAATAAAAATAGTGGTACTTGGATTAATGGTGTATATCTTTTTACTAGACTCTATCCCTGATTCACCCGGCATCATGATGTCCATAAAAACAATATCTATTTTATTATTTTTACATATCTCAACTGCCTGCTCACCGCTACCAACAGAATATAAGACCTCAAATCCTTCAACTTTAGATATCATAACCTTTAAAGATGCTCTCATTAGTGGTTCATCATCTGCAATTAATACTCCATACATATCTAGACATTCCTTTCTTCGAATTTTATTGGAAATCTTATAATACTCCTTGTACCTTCTCCTTCAGTATTTTCAATAAAGGTATCATACTTTTCACCAAATAATGTTATGAGCTTTTCTCTTGCATTGGAAATGCTTATCTGAATAGATTCTCCCTCATAACCACCTTTATATATCTTGAATTTCTTAGCTATTGCCTCATCACTAAATCCAGATCCATTGTCAGAAATACATATAACAACATCCTTACCTTCATAATAAGAAGTTACCGCTACTTTTCCACCATTATTCTTTGTTGCAATTCCATAAAAAACAGCATATTCCACAAATGGCATAATAATATGGCTTGGGATTCTTTGATAATGCATTTTTTCATTCATGTTAATTGAATATTGAAGCAAATTTCCATACTTAACTTTCTGAATCTTCAAATATTTTTCAATATTTTCGAATTCATCTGATAAATTTGTATAGCTCTTTTGACTACCTAAACTCTGCTTTAAATAATCTGCAAACATTACAATCATTTCATTTGTCTTAGGTGAATCTTCAATGGCTGCTAAATTAGAAATCGAATTCAAAACATTGATTAAAAAATGTGGGTTTAATTGAGCTCTGAGATTTATAAGTTCATTTTTTTTCAATGCATTTTCTATTTCAAGTTCTTTTTTAGAATTATTTAATTCCTCAACTTCCTTTTTTAATGAGTTTTTTTGCATCAATCTATATGCTTCTTTCTCTCCCAATTGATTTATAATAAGAGAAATTAATTCCGCAACACTCATAAATTTTTCATAATCATATAATTGAACAGACTCAAACAAACTTAACATATGCTTATCTTCCCTATAATTTTGGGAATGTTTTATTACATTTTCAAGTTTACTTACTCCTGAAGGTGCATCTAAGCATCTCACTTGTCCACCAATAAAGCCACCTAGGTAATGGCCTCTAACGATTATAGGTATTGCAATTTCAAGTAATCCGCAAGGGCAAAAATATACGCAATTCTTTTGCGTAACTGCTGCCTGAATTCCACCAAAAGCATCGGAAGACTTACAGACACATTCTGCTTTCTTATTTTTTCTAATCTCGCTACAAAATTCTGTGAAAGAAGTCATTTTGGTAATTGGTTCACCTTTATAATCAACAGTAACAAATGCAAGGCCTGTTGCTCTAGATATCTTTTCTTGAATATCCTCTAATGTTTCTTTGCCAAATAAATTGATTATATTAAATTTATTAATTAAATTTTCATCAATCTGCGTATTGCTGTCAACGATTTCACCTTTTGTTCTATCATGGAATTCATGCATTTAACCCACTCCTTCATACATCACAAGAATATATTTTTCTAAATATATTCTATCATACTAAGATTAGGTTAGTACACTAATTGAAGCAGTCGTTCCATACCAAATTTTGTAATATCTCTTCTATTTGCTTGTGTACATCCATCCTTTAGTGCATTTTCAGCTATAATTGATTTTACATTGTCAAATTCATTTTTATCTACACCACACTCTTTTAAGTTTTGAGGCATATTCATAATCTTCGTCAGTGTTTTAATATATGTTTTTAAAACTTCAACTGCAAATTCATCACTTTGTGCTTTTTCCACCATACCAGTTTTATAAACTAATTTAGCGTATTTCTTTAAAATCTCATGATCTTCACAGTTATAATCTATTACAATATTTACTAAGATTGAATTGGCAAGTCCGTGCGGAATATGAAATCTACCTCCTAATTGATGAGCAATGCTATGATTTATACCAAGACCCGCTATATTAAAAGCCATACCTGCCAAATTAGATGCTTCATGCATTTTATTCCTTGCTGCGATGTCAGTACCTTGTTTATAGCACTGTACCAAAGATTCAATGACCAATTCAACAGCTTTTTCAGCTAATGCATCTGAATATACATTTGCATCTTTTGCAACATATGCTTCTATTGCGTGAGTTAAAACGTCTATTCCTGTGTTTGCAGTAATGTCTGCTGGAACAGAAACTGTTAGATTTGCATCTAAGATTGCTTCATCTGGCAGCATCACATCATCAAAAATAATATGCTTTGTTTTTGTCTCAGTATCAGTAACTACTGTCGCTGACGTTACCTCAGATCCAGTTCCACTTGTAGTTGGAATTGCTATAAAATTAACTTTATCAATAAAGTTTTGCTGTTTTGCGAAATAAATAATTCCCTTCGCTGTATCTATAGCAGAGCCTCCACCATACGCAATAACTATGCTAGGATTATTTTTCTTAATAAGAGCAACACCTTTTCCAATTACATTTAGTGGCGGGTCTGGAATAACCTCATCAAAAACAGAAACATTATTACTGTCATTAATAAAACTCAGTAGACCTT
Source organism: Clostridium beijerinckii (assembly GCF_036699995.1). Taxonomy (NCBI): domain Bacteria; kingdom Bacillati; phylum Bacillota; class Clostridia; order Eubacteriales; family Clostridiaceae; genus Clostridium; species Clostridium beijerinckii. The sequence continues at coordinate 4,284,497 of NZ_CP144906.1, forward strand.
TTACGCTGCCGTTTTTCACAAGAAATTGATCACATACCACACAGATATCTGTATTTTTAAATTTCTCTAGGCGCTTCAGAGAATTTTCTCCTGAATATATTTTTGTTTTAATATACACACTTTTCAAAACTTCCTCTCCTTTCCTACCTAATTGAAAAACCATTTGTTAGGGAACATCGTCTTCTTCTTGCAAAATGCCTTGCTGTAGTAGTACCTTCTCCTGTGATTGTAGCAATTGTAAAGCTGGTATCACCTTCACCATTACATCCAATTCCTACAAGTGAAGCGCCATTTTTAACAAATACTGCCGTCTGCATTACTTTTGCTGCTACATTTAATCTTTCAATTGATTGAGAATGAATTGTTGCTGTGTGCCTGAATCCTTGTTCTATTTCAAGTGCTGAATCCAAAGCTATTTCAAAATTCTTTACTCTTATTAATGGTACAAGTGGCATAAGCATTTCAACTGTTGCAAATGGATGCTGCTTTATAGTATTAACTACAATAAGCTTAATATCTCTTTCACATACAATTCCTGCAGCCTTTAAAATCTCATTTGCACTTTTACCTTCAAGACTCTTATTTAAGGTCATGTCCCTTGTTAATGTAGCTACTGTGAGTTTAAGCATTTCCTCATCATTATCTACGTAATATACATTATTTCTAACAAGCTCTTCTACTAATAAATCAGCAATACTTGAAACAGCTACTATGCTTTTTTCTGAAATACACATTATATTATTATCAAAAGAAGCTCCCCTCACAATATCTCTTGCAGCCTTTTTGATGTCAGCAGTTTCATCAACAATAGTCGTAGGATTACCAGGACCAGCTCCAATAACTTTTTTGCCAGATGCCATTGCTTGCCGTAATACATTATTACCACCTGTCGTAACCACCATTGAAATATCTGGATGAGTCATAATTTCATTGGTACAAGTAATTGAATTTTCATTTAGGGTTACAACTAAATTATCTATTCCGCATCTTTCTCTTATTGCAATACTGATTATCTCTGTAACATATTTTGACACTTTTATTGCTCTTGGATGTGGACAATGAACAACTCCATTTCCTGCTGCCAGCATCCCTATTGTATTACTAATTAATGTGGCACATGGATTAGTACATGGATGTATAGCGCAGATAACACCATAAGATGATAGTTCATATAATGTCATCCCATTATCTCCTGTTCTCACTTCAGTAATTAATTCTTCTATTCCTGGTGTTTTTTTAATCGCTAGAATAAGTTTCTCAATTTTGTCATGTACATTCCCCATTCCAGTCTCTTCAACTGTCATATAAGCTATTTCCTCAACTCTACATAAAAGCTTTTTCTTAATAGAATCAATAATCTCTTGTCTTTCATTCAAAGTAAATTTGCTATATTGATTATATGCACCTACCGCTGCTAGAACTGCATCATTCACTGAAGAAAAAACACCACTTTTTAATTCTTCGTTATTAAAAAATTTATAATTTATATCCATGTTAACCTCCTCTCTTGATTATGGAATAAATACATCTTTAGACATCAATTGTATCTATGATTCCAATAATAGCCATATCAATAGCAACCTTTTGTTTCTCTACACGTACAGCTGACCCTTTACAAAGTAATACATAATCCCCTATACCTGCTCCAACATAATCTGCTGCAACTTCTTCGTTGCCAATAAAATTTTCTTTTACATCTATTCTCTTTACAATCATTAGCTTATACCCAACTAATGAATCATCTTTTCTCGTAGCTACAACATTACCAACAACTTTTGCCATATACATGCTAATCGCAGTCCTTTCTTTTAGCAGCTTAAAAAGTGCTATTTATTATTTTCCTTTTTTTCTACTGCTAGTTTTTCTAGTTCTCTTTTCTTCTGACTGAGATTGAGAAATTTCTATATCAGATTGCTTAAGTTGAATACCATCTTCTACAGGTTGATTGATGTCTTCATTATTTTCAACTACTGCCCCTTCACTTTGAGAAGTATTTTCTTCCTGCTTATCTTCCTGCTTTTCAACTTTTTCAGTTAAAGCCTCTTCTAATACAACTACGGGATTTTCTAAATATTCTTTGTTTTCAACAGTATTATTTCCCTCAATAATATTATTTTCTTCACTTACATTACTTTCTTCAATTATATTATTCTCTGTGATAGAAGAAGTATCTTCTTCCTTTTTAGGCTGACAAAAAGCGCTTTCTATATTATTAGAAGGTCTTGGAATTACTTTAGATGAAACGAATGCGTTGTTTTCAGTAGCAACTTGTCTTCCTGCTGTAACTGCAGCTGTTACCGCTCCAACATCTCCTGAAACTTTTATCGTCATGTACCCGGATCCCTTAGTATTTTCAAGGTCAATTATATTAACATTAGCCGTTTTCGCCATAGCATCTGCAGCTAAAATAGCAGTTGATAAACCTATTGTTTCAACTAAACCTAATGCTTCTTTCATCCTGCCACCTCACTTTAATCTTTATTAATGTGTGCATCTTTTTACAATTTTCATAAAATACGAGTAATCTCGCATTCTATGAAAATCTTTATTATACTAAACGATACATTTGAATATGCTCTAACTTCTTCTAATAATTTGAATGTTTAAATTCTTTGCCTTATCCTTAGCTAACTCAGTTATTATATCTCCTGAATATAAGAATAATTTTTTATCATTCTTATATCTTTCTATTTCCTGAACAGTAATTATTCTTTTGCCATCTTTATTATTTAAAACCTCATTATATTCTGTACTTTCATAGACCAGAGAACTATTTTCACCAAATTTATTTTCATATTCTTCAATTTGAAAAATATCCTTTGTTATTTCAATATTAAATTCTAACAAAGTCTTGTAATAATTTAATATCTTATTAATATAACTAGGTGGCTCTTTGCCAGTAAATTTCTCAAGTCCTGAACTGAGCAAAATAATTCTTTGCCCCTTTTCCATACTTTTAAAAATCCATCTACTTTCAAAAATATCATCAATGCATAATGCTGTTTTAACTACGATTTCTCTAGGAACTACTGGAAATACCGTGAGATATTCTGATGATTCATCAAAGTCAACATTCTTTCTACTTATTACGGATTTACATACACTAAATTTTTTCAAATTACTTAAGTGAAAATCATTATATATTCCATCTGGTAATACTGCATAAACGTCATATTCGTTTCGCTTATCTAATTCTTCAAATATAGATGAATACTTGCTATTCCACTCTTCAGTAAATATTACATACAGTTTCTTTGTGGGAATAAATAAATTCTGTATGGAGCTTTCGGCTTGAAGCAATTGTATGGCTTTAATCACTAATTCTCTTAGTCTTTTCTCATCTATTTCCACGTTATCCCTCCTAAGCTCTAAAAACAATTACTGTAATATTTTCTTTTTGCATAACTATCTCATTATAATTTAAAATCTTCTTATACGAATTTAGGAAGAATCTTTTCAGTGTCCATATGAGGACGTGGAATGACATGAATAGAAACAACTTCTCCAACTAATCTAGCAGATGCAGCCCCTGCATCAGTTGCTGCTTTTACAGCGCCAACATCACCACGAACCATAACTGTTACTAGACCTGAACCTATCTTTTCATATCCTATTAAATTAACATTTGCTGCTTTAACCATAGCATCTGCTGCTTCTATTGCAGCAACTAAACCTTTAGTTTCAACCATTCCTAATGCATCTGAATTCATATTAAATACCTCCTTAAATTTTAGGTAAACTTTTGTTTTTTTATATTTAACTTTATATAGAAAATATTGAATTTAATATATTATATTGATAAAGAAACTCGACTCGTATTCACTCGCTGAGTAAGTGATTCACACCAAATCAATTTTTAATGAGGTTAACTCATATATGAGTTAACTAAGTTCAAGTAACCAAATCGCAGATTTGGACTTTCACTTATTCTTAAGGAAACTCGACTCACATGCGTTCACTGAGTAAGCGATTCACACAAAATCGTAGATTTTGGTTCTCTGCTTAAATATAAGGTGTTGTAGTTGATTTAGGTTCATCACCTAACGCACCAAGTAATTTTTTACCTACTTCAATTGATGCTCTTACAGCTTGTCTTACAGCTCCCGAATCACCACTGAAAGTTAATATAACCTCATTTGAGAAACTTGTTCCGTTTCCTGGTGAACAGTAACCTACAACATCAACATTAGCAGCTTTTACAGCAACATCAGCTAAAACTGTTCCAATTGCAGCTGGTCCTGCACAAACCATTCCAAAAGCTCTGCCTAATGGCGTTCCAAAAGCTTTTTCTAAACAATAACTTGCTCTAGCTGTGTATTGAAATTCTAAATGTCCTGCATCATTTGCATACACATCTCCAAAATATTTATCTAAGCTTGAAAGTGCAATTTCAACTGCACGTCTAGCATCTGAAACATCATCAGCTCCTATATAAATTAAACTTCCATGACCTGCTCCGCCTTTAGTATCTCTAGGTAATTCAACAGAAATAACTTCTGTATTTGTAGCTTTAACAGCATCATCAACAGCCATAATTTGAGGTCCAGCTCCAGTTCTTCCGCCTATGATACCGATTGAACGGTACTTTCCTAATTTCATAGTTTCTGTAAGTAGTGGATCTACACTTGCAATTACTAGTCCAATAGTATCTCCTATTGCAGTACCTACAAATTCAGTAACACCTATTCCTCCACTAGTATTTTTGCTTATATTTTGAGAATCATTATTTTGATTTTTAACAGATATTCCAAGTTCGCTAGAAACCCGTTTCATTACCTTTTCAATCAATTGTTGATCCATTTTGACTCCTCCATTCTAAAATTATATCTTTAACCACCAATAATACATTTAATCCCCTGATCCTCAATAATCTTTTTTAAGACTTCAATCTCATCTTCTTTTAATGACCGTGAGTCTTTCATAAGATAATCTCTTCCAAGGAGTTCATATTTATTTTCACCATAAGTATGGTATGGTAACAAATGAATCGTATCAATGTTATTCAAAGTTTTAGTAAACCTACATAATTCCAAAATATCTTGAATTGAAGAATTAAAGTCTGGTATTAATGGTACTCTAACTACCATTTTTGATATTTCAGAAATTCTCTTTGCATTATTTAGAATTATTTCGTTAGAAACTCCTGTGTATTTTCTGTGTAATTCAAGATTTGTACTCTTAATATCCATAAGCACTAAATCTATATATGGAAATACTTTTTCAATAGTTTCTGAATTTGCATAACCTGTAGTTTCAATAGCTGTATGCCAACCTTGTGCTTTACATGCCTTAAAAAGTTCTTTTGAAAAATCTGACTGTAATAGTGGTTCTCCTCCTGATAAAGTGATTCCACCACCAGATCGTCTATAATTTATAGCATCTTTTTTGAGTTCTTTTATAACTTGTTCAATCGTCATTTTTTTACCTTTTAAGACTAAAGAGCTTGTTGGACAAACATTGCTACATTCACCACATGCTGTGCAAATTTCTCTATTTATAAAACCTTTATTATTAACACTAATTGCACCTATTTTGCAGGCTGAAATACATCTTCCACAATGAATACAATTCGCAGATTGATACATTATGACAGGTTTAATTTTCTGTGATTCAGGATTGCTACACCATAAGCATGATAAAGGACATCCTTTTAAAAAAACTATTGTACGAATTCCTGGGCCATCATGTATAGAGAATCTCTGTATATCAAATACTGTTCCTTCCATACTATAATTAATTGTATCCATCATGCACATCTCCCCTAACCTTATAAAGTGTAACTTTTTCAAATAAAACTTATAAGGGATAAAATTTTGGCCTACTTATTATGTTCAAATAAGCTTAAAGTGAATGTTCAGTACGATTTATAATGTCATCTTGTACTTCCTTTGCTAATACAGTAAATTGAGCACTATAGCCTGCAACACGAACAACCAGGTCTTTATAATTTTCTGGGTGCTTTTGAGCATCTAATAATAATTGCTTATCAATTACATTAAATTGAACATGCATACCTTTATGATCAAAGTAACTTCTTATTACAGAAGCAAAGTTTTGTAATCCTGTATCTCCAGCAACTGCAGATGGTAAGAATTTTTGATTATAAAGTGTACCATTTGATGCTACAAAGTGATCTAGCTTAGCAACAGAATTTGCTGCTGCAGTTGGACCTGCACAATCTTTACCTGCTCTAGGAGATACACCATCAGCAAGAGGAGTCTTAGCTAATCTACCATCTGGTAATGCCCCAACATCTTTACCAAATAATACATTTGCAGATACTGGGTAAACTCCAGCTTGGAATTGTCCTCCACGTGGGTTAGTATATTTTTCAACTTCGAAGCAGTATATTTGTGCACATTTACGAGCAACCATATCAACTTCATCTATATCATTACCAAAGCAAGGAGTACTTTCAAGAAGTCTTCTTATATTATCAATATCTCCTGAAACTGTTGTTTTAGGTGAAGTAAATTCTGAAGAGATTCTGCTTTGAATTTCAGATATATCAATTGATCCAGAATTACTTAATATTCTCTTAACTGCTTCATATATCTGCATTTCAGTAACATCAGCATTGTTATTTCTTGTACTAACTGCATTAACGCCAGTATGTCCAAAGTTTGCATCTAATGCTGCTTTTAATTGATCCATTGCAATAGTTTTATCTTCAAATACATGTTTTTGAATTGCATATACGGAATCTCCTGTATCTGCTATACCAAAAGCTTGTGGTCCTGTAAAGTTATAAATTGCTCCACCTTCTTGAACTGATTTACCTCTTCCTATACAATCATCAACCATTGCTGATAAGAATGGTAATGGCGCTCTTTCAGCATGAGCATAATCAACACAGTTATCTGCTTCAACAAGATAGTAAACAAAGTATTCCATTTGCTTCTTAAATGCTGCATAGAAATCATCTATATTCTTAAATGTTGTTATATCCCCTGTGATAGGACCTAATTGCTTGTTGCCTACTTTACCATTATTTAATGTAATTTCTAATACCTTAGCTACATTAAAGAATGCTGCATCATGCCAGCCTTCTGTCTTGTTTGGACATTGAGGTTCAACACAGCCGATAATACAATAGTTACGTGCATCTCTAAGAGTAACACCTCTATTAACTAATGCAGGAATTATAACTTCATCATTGTACATAGCAGGTACACCAAGGCCTAATCTTGCGACTTCGCAAGCTCTTAACAAGAATTCATCTGGAGTCCCTTGCCATACACGGATAGAGAATGAAGGTGCTGGTAATTTAACATGAGCTGTTGCTTCCATACACATGTAAGATACTTCATTTGTGGCATCAAGCCCTTCTTCATTTTGTCCACCAACACATAGGTTTTGGAACACAGCATAACCTGCAAAAGCTTGAGCTGAAATTTCATCACGAGTTTTATTAATATCATTTAGTTTAATCCAAATACAATCAACTAACTCTTGAGCAAATTCTTTTGAGATGTTTTTATCTTCTTTAAGGTAAGGATACATATATTGATCAAAACGTCCTGGTGAAATTGAGTGTCCATTAGATTCAATTTGAACCATTATTTGAATGAACCAGAATGATTGGCAAGCTTCATAGAAGTTTGTTGCACCATTTTCAGGTACTCTTTCACAGTTAGCAGCTATTTGTAACAATTCTGCTTTTCTAGTAGGGTTTAATTCTATAGCCGCCATATCTCTAGCTTTTTGAGCATATCTATGTGCAAAATTTATTGCTGCGCTATAAGAAATTACTACAGCATTATAAAATTGTTGTTTCTTTATATAATCAGGGTCCTTCTTGTCCATTTTACTCATTGCTTCAATAACTTCAGCAATAATGCCTTTAAACCCTTTTCTTAAAATCTTTCCGTAATCAACACAAATGTGACCAACTCCACCATAGAAATAATTTCCTACAGTAAATACTCCATTTGCCATACAGTCTTTTGCTTCTTGAGACATGTAAGAATCAGCAAGTGCACTTGTGGTCTTACCTTCCCAATATTTAAATGCTTCACTTAATTCTGCCGCTGTTTCCTTTGGAATTTGGAATGGATCTGCAATTCTTGTTCCCATTGTGTCAAATTCTTTAGCTACCCAATCATAAGAAAATTCTGGACAAATTTCAGTAGAACGTGGATTTTTAGTAATTGCACCAACTACTAATTCATCTTCGCGAATAGTAATAGGTAAATTGTTAAATATTTTTTCTACGGCTTTAGCACGTCTTAATATAGGAGATAGACCTTCTGTTTCCTTATATGATTCTGTTACAAGAACCGCTCTTTCTGATTCTACATACGGAATTGCATCCACAATCATTCTTTTTAATCTTTCAACCCTCTCAGTTGGTTTTGAAAACCCTTTAGATATCATTTATAATTCCCTCCTCAAAAAATCGTAAAAATTTATTTCGTGCAAGTTCATTATATATTAGAGGTATGAAATCGTTGTAATACAATTCAAACTAAAATATTGTAAAATTAAAACTATCTCAAAATTCATATAAATAACTAGCATGTAAATTTGACTTATATGATAAATCAAACGAAAGAGAAGGTGCTCTGTTACTCAGTTGCTAGAAAAAATAATTGTAGACATCTACCAGTAAAAGTTGCATTCATCCCCGCATGTTCCCGAGACAATCAAGTATGGAATAACTTTTACTAAAGAAATTCTTGTAATTATTTTTTCAATGCAACACTGCGTAAAAGGCACCTTCTCTTTCTAATGTGGCATATCTATCCTTCAAATCATAAACATTTTTGTAGCCACAAGGGTCATAATATGCAACCTAGCATTTATAACCTTTCAGCAAAATTCTCATAGTTCTGAGAAACAACAATATTTTTAATTTAGATAAGTTGTAACATAATTCTAAATTACATGCTTTTTATCTATAATTGAATTTTTACATTAAGAATATTTAAAAAATCTTTCAAGATAGCCGTATTTCCTGGCCAGGCTGGTGAAGTTATTAAGTTACCATCTACCACTGTTTCATCTGGATTTTTATCTATAAAGATTCCTCTAGCCATAACTACTTCTGGCTTAACAGCAGGATAGCCAGTTAACTTTCTTCCTTTAATTATATCAGCCGCTGTTAATATTTGAATTCCATGGCATATAGCAGCTACTGGTTTTTTTAATTCCATAAAGTATTTTACAATATCAATAACCCGTGTATTAAGTCTAAGGTATTCTGGTGCTCTTCCCCCTGTTATATATAATCCATCATATTCTTCTAATTTTAAATAATCAAAAGACATATTTAATAGAAAGTTATGTCCAAGCTTTTCAGTATAAGTTTGATGTCCTTCAAAATCATGTATTGAAGTCTTTATATATTCCCCGGCATTCTTTTCTGGACAAACTACATTAACTTTAAAACCTAACATTTCCAAGGCTTGATATGGTACCATGACTTCATAATCTTCAGTAAAATCGCCAGCTAACATCAAAATTTTTCTCATATTCGAATCTCTCCTTAAATAAAATTTGCACTTTTTAAACCTTTACATGTAATTTTAAGACCTCTTTCATAGCTACTTTTCCCAAGGCAGTATATCGTCATCTTCTTTTAAATAATCCAAAAGATTGGGTATTCCTTCTCCTGTATATGAACTTATATGAAATATTTTTTTACAACCGGCAAGACTGAGCCATGCTTCTGCTAAATCTGCTCTTGCATTCTTATTATCTATCTGAGTCACAATTCCAACTACTTCTCTAGTCGCTCCTGCTGCAATATTAGGACTATAAAGAGAATATTCTTCAAGTGAACTCATTAAAAGTCCAACTACATCGGCTTCATAGGAGTATAGTATTAACGCTCGTGCTAGTTTTTTATTTTCAGCATATTCGCCAGGAGTATCTATAATAACATCAAAATTATTTACATATTGGGTTTTATGATATGTAATCTCTTTTCCCTTTAAAGCTTGAGTTAAAGTAGTTTTACCACAGCCTGTCCTTCCAACTAATATAATCTTTCTCATAAAACCACCTATGCCTTTGTTAAATTACAAACATTAAATCCTAGTGTATTTTTTGCATAATTTAAGATAGAATCTAAAGCAATTACCACATCTGAAATTGTTCCTGTAATAATCAAAGTTCCGCTAAATCTATCAATAAAACCAATCTCTATTGCTGACGCTTTTATTGCTATATCTGCCGCTATTATAGAAGTTTCACTTGGGGTAACAGTCAGAATACCAATAGCTGCCCTGTTATAATCAATTTTAGGGTCTAATCCTAGCTTCTTATAAATAATAGAGTCTGGGCTCGCAATCACATGAGCCATTGTAATTTGTTTTCCTGGAACGGTTTCTTGAATTATTCTCATTAAATCAGTTTTATTTATCTGCAAATCATTTAACTTCATTCTTTTTCACCTCTCGAAAAAATTGTAATTTTAAATACATTTTTTTGATACCACTCTGTTTATAATCGTAGCATATTTCTAAGGACCATTAGTAATAATTTTGTAACTAAAAATAAGTAAATTTAAGTATAGTCTGAACTTTACTTATTATACAATTGTAAATTACCTGTAGCAAAATTAGTTAAATTATATAATATTATTGGAGTAATTTAACTTAAATACATTATATAAATAATATTTATAGGAGCGATTATATGATAAATGAAGATTTAATAAAAAAGTTATCGAGTGATCTAATTAGTTCTATAAAGACGCCTAAGCTAACACTAAAAATGGCAAAAGAAATTCTTGAAAAAGCAGAAAGAAAAGCTGAGTCAATAAATGTTCCAGTAGTTATAGCATTAGTTGATGATGGTGGAAATCTTATCGCCCAGCATAGAATGGATAATTCAATCTTAATAAGTATTAAAGTTTCATTTAATAAAGCATATACTGCACTTGCTTTAAAAATGTCTACTGAAAGACTTAATGATCTAGTACTTCCTGGCAAACCTCTTTATGGCCTAGAAAATACTGGACATGGCGAACTTTGTATTCTAGGTGGAGGAATACCAATAGTTAGTAACGGAAATATCATTGGTGCTATTGGTGTTAGTGGCGGAAGCATTGATGAAGATATTCAGATAGCTCAAGCAGCACTTAAATAATTTAATAGAATGTGGTATAATTTCTATATAGGGAAGGAGTGAGATTATATGGATAAGTTTGTAATTGCAATAACAAGAACTTGTGGAAGCGGTGGGACAACAATAGGAAAAATGTTATCTAAAGATTTGGGTATAAATATGTATGATCGTGAATTATTACGTTTGGCTTCAGATGACAGTGGTATAAATGAAGCTCTATTTGCTAATGCAGACGAAGGTGTAAAAAATAGTTTGCTATATAAGGTTTCAAAGAAAGTATATAACGGTGAATTAATCCCACCTGAAAGTAATGATTTTACTTCAAATGACAATTTGTTCAATTATCAGGCTAAGGTGTTACGTGAATTAGCCGATAAAGAATCTTATGTTGTGATAGGGCGTTGTGCTGATTATATCTTAAAGGATAAACCAAATATATTTAAAATTTTTATTCATGCATCAGAGGATTACTGTATTAAGCATGAAATGGATATCCTTGGCGCTTCTGAAAAAGAAGCAATTAAGGAAATTAAGAAATTAAATAAATATAGAAGTGACTACTACTATTACCATACTGGCAATAAGTGGGAGGACGTAAAAAACTATGATCTGTCTCTAGATACCAGTAAGCTCGGCTTCGAGAAATGCGTAAAATATATTAAGAAGTATGTAAAGTTACGTATGGAATTATAAATCTTCGGACGTCCTTAAAAACATCTTCAATATAAAATAAAAATTGCCAACTAAATAATAAGTCAAAGCACTATTATCATTATTTTTTAACAAATAACATGGAATATTAATAGTATAGTAATTAATTTATAAAAGCCCCATGGTGAATTTTCTTACACCATGAGGCTCTTCTTATCTATTATTACATAAGCGCGAATAATCCTACAAATGCTAAGGCAATAAAATACATTGGTACAGGAATATCTTTTGATTTACCTGTAAATAATTTTATTAACACATAAGAAACAAATCCAAATGCTAACCCATCTGTAATTGAATATGTTAAAAGAGTTAATATCAATGTTAAGAATACAGGCATTCCTTCAGTGAAATCTGAGAAATTAACCTTTGATATTGGTTCCATCATTACTGCACCTAAAACTATTAGAACAGGCGCTGTAGCAAAACCTGGTATAGCAGTTAAAATTGGTGAAAAGAACAATGACAAGAAGAATAATCCAGCTATTGTAAGACCAGCAAGTCCTGTTCTTCCGCCTTCAGCAATACCAGCTGCTGACTCAACAAATGCTACAGGTGTAGATGTTCCTAAACATGCACCTACTACAGATCCAATAGCATCAGCTGTTAAAACTTTATCTGCATTTTTAACATTACCTTTTTCGTCTAAGTATCCAGCTTTTGAAGCTAAACCAATTAGAGTTCCTATACTATCGAAAACATCTATAAATAACATAGAAAGAATTGCTGGTATTATACCAATTACCATTGCACTCTTAAAATCAAATTGCATAAATATTGGAGCAACTGATGGTGGCATAGATATTATTCCTGTAGGTACCTTAGCAACTCCAAAAATCATTCCTAATACATATACAGAAAACATTCCAATAATGAATGAACCTTTTACATTTTTATAATATAATATTGATATTATAATAACACCTAGACCAGCTAAAAGTACTGTTGGATCTTTTAAATTTCCTATTCCAACTAATGTAGCTTGATTAGCAACAATCATCTTAGCATCTTGAAGACCTATAAATGTTATAAAGAAACCAATCCCAATACTAATTGCATATTTTAATGTTGGCGGAACACTATCAATAATTACTTGTCTAATTTTAAATATGTTAAGCGCCATAAATATAAATCCTTCGATTAATGAAGCTGCCAAAGCTGTTTGCCAAGAGAACTTCATTCCCAAACAAATTGTGAATGTGAAAAGAGCATTTAACCCCATACCTGGTGCCATACCAAATGGATAATTAGCAATAAGTGCCATAATTACAGTACCAATAAAAGAAGCCAATGCAGTTGCAGTAAATACAGCTGATACATCCATACCTGATTGACTTAAGATACTAGGATTTACTACTAAGATATACGCCATAGTTAAAAAGGTTGTTAACCCCGCTAACATTTCTGTCTTAACAGTTGTTTTATTTTTTGATAAGTGAAATATTTTTTCTAACATACCGTTCTCCTCCGTTGTTTTTACCGATTTTTTTAATACATTGTCCAATATAGATTCCTCCTATTTTTGAGCTACACAAATTAACACTGCTACTCCAAAATAATACATCTGTTAGTAGGATGCACTAACATTGAAAAAAATATAAAAGATAATAACAAGAATTTAAAGATTTCTTGTAAAATATAAGCCCCTTTGTTTTTTTACAAAGGGGCTTATAAGTAACAAGTACCTATAAACACCCATAGTCAGACAATTTACGGTAGTCCGGTAGAAACGCTTGAACCTTATTTTCAAGCATATACGGGTAAAATTTCATTATTTATATATGACATACTAATAAATTACTTTTTGAATTTCCATACAATCATCGAATGTTAAAGCATAGAATAAATAAAATGTAATATATTCAGTGCGTAATATATAGCTCTTTATTTTACATACTTAATGCTACAATACTTTGGACTATAAATCAATAGTAAATTAAATTTTTTATGTATTTTTTTTATTTTTATTTATCTAATGTTCGTGTTTTTATATGTTTTGGGCAAGAAAAATCTAATAATATAGCTATAATTCCTCGTATGTAAAATTATTCCGAATATTAGTTTTTAAGCAATCTTAATATTTATATTTATTATTCTATTAACTTTTTATATTCTCCTGTTTACTATTAATCCCAAATAAACATTATTTTTGACTTACCTTTTAAATTCTTAATAGCAAAAGGATTAGTAATTATAGTATTTCTTACCAATCCTTCTACAATTAAATATTCACATCCGTATTTCTATGATATTGGAGCCATAAGTATTTTTCCTGTTCCCCTATATACGTTAACTAATCCCTCTCCTGAGACTGCTGATCCAATTAAACTTTTACTAGACTTTTCAACTCTAAACTCTAAAGAATTAGACCAAGCAATTGCAAAATTTCCATCAATCCGTACCTCATCATTATCTAATATAAATTCTATCAATTCGCTTCTTGGAACAGGACTTTCTAACACGGCTATCCCTTCACCTTTTAGACACAAATTAAATAGGCCTTCATTCCCAAGCATTGCCGAAGAAATGTTTGTCCTCGCAACTATCTTTTGCTGAACCTTAGATTCACACGCTAAGAAAAGTCCATCATCTAAAACTATCCCTCCCCATTCCGAAACTTCCTCAAGCAAAATATGCCTATATGTTGGTTCTAACATTAATAAGCCATTTCCCTGATATTTTGGTTTAATAGCAGACTCTTTTGTTACCTTTGATGATATAGCTTTTCCAAAAAAATCACCAATTCCCTTAATATCAGCAGCCATACTCACAGATCCTGCTGTCCACTGCATTACCCCGGAACTTATTGTGTAAGCATTACCATTCAACTCGATTAAAACCTGTCTTTTTCTAACATTCATCTCTGAAGCAAAATACGCAGACATTGCAGTTGCAGTACTTACACTCAAATCCTTTTTGTATTCAAGAACCTTAACGCCTCCTCTTGATTCTACAACTTCAATATTTTTATTTTCAAAAAGATTCTTACACTTTACCATCACAAACTCTCTCCTTTATTCTTTGACTATATATTTATTATATAGTCTATGTTAATTAATTACATTATTATGTATACAGGTAATAATATAGATTTTTACATAGGCATCAAACAATTAATTAAGCTTCTTCCACTTATAAAACGTAATATTCAAAAATACAGTTTGTAGCTTACTTTTTTGAATATAATGCAATTTCAGCAAGCACCTTTATTTAGAAAATACTAAAAACTATATTTACTATTTAATTATATTTACTCAAACTCAAATAAAAGCAACATAAATAAATCAGATAATAAATTAAGCCTTATAATTAAGATTTAACTTGCTATCTGATTTATCTTTATTACTGTTTAAATAAACAATCTCCATTTTTCTATTTTATAGACTCTCTATACTCCTTAAAAGCCTTAGCTATACTAGGGTTACTTTCTATAAATTGTACAAAATCCTGAAAGCATTTTGATGTTTCTTTACTTACAGTATGTTCTATCTTTTCTGTTTCATCTAATATTTCTTTATCAGGAATATCGAGTATCCTTAGAAAATTCTCAATAATATGATGCCTGTTAAGAAGTGCGGCGCCGAGTTTTTTACCACTTTCTTCAAGTATTATAATTCCATATTTTTCATACTTTACAAGTCTTTCCTCAGATAATTTCTGCACCATCCTTGTGGCAGAAGGAGGTTGAACATTAAGTGCATTTGAAAGTTCATTAATTCTTAAATACCCTTTATTCAATGACAATCTATATATCATCTCAAGGTAATCTTCCATGGACGCAGTTAGCTTGCTGTCTTCTTTCTTCATATATTCGTTAAAAGTATAGAAATCATTTTTAGCCATATACTTACTCGCTCCCCGTAATAATCTACTTAATAAATTATATGCTTTGATGGCGAAAAAGTTACTTTACTGTAACATTTAGAATATTATTGCATAACTTATAATATAAAATAATTTAGACTAGGCTAAGAAAGTTAACTGATAATAACTATCTTAATTACATATAAGATTAAAAAAATTAGACACATAAAAAATAAAGTAAGAAAGGTGATGTATTTTCTTGGAGAACGAAAGAGGTTTAAGAAGCACTGATGTATCTGTTACTGGATTTGTTCCATTTAAAAAAGACAGGAGTGCTCGTATTGGTAAGTTTAGTCAATTATTAAAATATTTAGGTCCAGCTTTTATTGTAAGTGTAGCATATATAGATCCTGGCAACTTTGCAACTAATATTAGTGGAGGATCGGAATTTGGTTATGCGTTAATTTGGGTAATTTTATTTAGTAACTTAATGGCTATCTTTTTACAGATAATGTCTGCAAAATTAGGAATAGCTACAGGCCACAACCTTCCAGAAATGTGTGCTAAAGTATTTTCTAAAAAAACCAATTGGGTATTTTGGATTGTTGCAGAAATAGGTGCAATGGCAACTGACTTAGCAGAATTTCTAGGTGGAACTTTGGGATTATATTTATTGTTCCATATACCAATGATATATGCTGGATTTATTACAGGAATAATAACATTCTTCATTTGTTATATGGAAAAGTATGGTCAAAAAACTATAGAAATAATAATATCAGTTCTTGTTGCAATAATCTGTATTGCATATACAATAGAATTATTTCTTGCCAAACCTGATTGGTTTCAAGTAGGCATTCATACAATAATTCCATCACTGCCAAATAGTCAGGCATTATTAATCGCAGTAGGAATGCTTGGTGCAACAGTTATGCCTCACGTAATATACCTTCATTCACATTTGGTTCAGCATAGAGGAACTGATACATCCATTGAAGGAAAACTAAGACATTTAAAAATGGAAAAAATTGATGTAACAATAGCTATGAATATTGCCTTTATAGTGAATGCTGCAATGGTTATTGTATCTGCTGCTGTATTCAATAAAAATGGATTAATTGTTGATACAATGGAGCAAGCCCATGCATCATTACAACCTTTACTAGGTTCATTATCTAGCGGAGCTTTTGGGATAGCGTTACTTGCCTCAGGTTTGTCATCATCTGCTGTGGGTACTATGGCAGGTCAAACAATTATGAAGGGTTTTGTTAATTTAAGTATACCAATTAATATTAGAAGACTTATAACTATGATGCCCGCATTGGCTATAATTGCACTTGGAATAAATCCAATGAATGCCCTTGTTTTAAGCCAAGTGGCACTTAGCTTCATATTGCCATTTCCGATAATACAAATGCTAACTATAGCTAGGCGTAAGGATTTAATGGGTATTATGGCAAATCGCAATTGGGTAAGAATTTTAGGTATTATCATCGCGGCTATAATCATATCACTAAATATGGTTCTCTTATATTTAACATTTACTGGCCAAGCTTAATAGTAATATTTTAGGAGTGTTTTGTGATTAAGTCTATTAACATGTTAAAAGATAAAAACTCTTCTTTTCGGTATTCCAGAGCCTTAGAAGAGTTTTCCTCCCACTATTAATTTAATCCACACATTTTTGAATGGACATCTTGTAAAATACAACTTAAATATCTTTATGTATTTAATCGATGTTAGTAATTAAACGTAATTTCGCTTAAAAATTCTTAATCACCACACAAATTCACAACCATATATTAAATATAAGTAATAATTAAGAAGGAATGACATCTATGATATTAATTTTATCTGCTTTATTATTTAGTTTATCTTCTAACTTAGATAATTTAGTTATAGGTATTGCATATGGAATAAAAAAAATAAGAATAGACACAACTGCAAATCTTATAGTAGCACTTGTAACTTCTACTGGAACATTTTTATCTATGTTACTTGGAATATATGTATCTAAATTTTTACCAAGCTTTTTATCAAATAGCTTAGGTGCTGGAATTATTATAATTCTAGGATTATACTTTGTAATTCAAAGTATTTTTAAACTTATAAATAATAAAAAAATAAAAGAGCTCGCTTTAAAGAATACTAATGATATGATCGAATATGCAGAAAAATCAGATTTAGATAAGTCAGGAGATATAGATAAAAAAGAAGCCTTTTTGGTAGCTTTTGCATTAACATTTAATAACTTTGGTACAGGAGTTGCTGCAAGCGTGACAGGCGTTAATATAGAACTTACAGTCATATTAACATTTATATTAAGTATTTGTACACTTAAACTTGGCGAAAGAGCTGGAAACCATATCTTAGGCGAATTTTTAGGTAAATTTGCTCCGTTAATTTCAGGACTCTTACTTATAAGCCTCGGAGTCATAGAATTATTTAACTAATAGATTTAGGTTAATATGGTTTACTAAAATCGTAACATAATAAATTTAAGAACAATTATAAATTTTAGGAATGAAAGTATTTCTATAAACAGAAATGCTTTCATTCTCAATTTGTTATATAAAAAATCACTTATAAAAAGATATTAAATATCATATTTTATAATTTAAGTCTTTTATTGTAGTCTTTAATAATTCCAATAGATTTTTTTAATTCTGCCTTTTCACTTTCAATTAAGTGATATTCAACAAGTTCCTTCACTCCTTGATTATTTAAAACCGCTGGAACACCTGCATATGTGTCGCTTTCACCATACTCTCCATTAAGCATAGCCGA
The DNA here is from genome assembly GCF_036699995.1 of Clostridium beijerinckii. Classification (NCBI taxonomy): domain Bacteria; kingdom Bacillati; phylum Bacillota; class Clostridia; order Eubacteriales; family Clostridiaceae; genus Clostridium; species Clostridium beijerinckii. The sequence continues at coordinate 4,302,872 of NZ_CP144906.1, forward strand.
TACAGGAATAACTTTATTTTCATCACGTAATATTGCTTTTACAATCTGAACAGTAGTTGCTGCAATACCAAAAGTAGTTGCACCTTTAGCATTTACAATACGATATGCTATTTTCTTAATATCTTCCGTTACTGAATTTAAATTAAAGCCTTTTAATCTCATTTTATTGTCATTGATTATATCTAAAAACTTTTTACCCCCAACTGTAATTTGACTCCATGGAATTATCTGCGAATCTCCATGTTCTCCCATGCACAAAGCATGAACACTTTGTGGATCAACACTCATAACATCAGCTAAATGATATTTCAAACGTGCTGAATCTAGAGCTGTTCCTGTTCCAATAACTTTGCTTGCTGGTAAACCTGAAAGTTTATGCACATAGTATGACATAACATCTACAGGATTTGTTATCACAACTATTATGCCTGAAAATCCACTTTTCATGATGTTCGGCACTATATTATTCATTATTCCTGCAGCTTTTTCTAACATATCTAATCTTGTTTGACCTGTAATATAAGGTAACGCAGCTGCAATCACAACTATATCTGCATCAGTGCATTCTTCGTACTCCCCATTTTTCACCCTCATCTTACTTCCGCTATATCCAAGAGAATGCTGTAAATCCGTTGCTTCAGCCCATGATTTTTCTTTATTTATATCAATCAATATTAAATCATCACAAGCATGATTCATTACCATGTCAAATGCTACCGCTGCCCCAACAGAACCCGTTCCAACTATTACTACTTTACTTCTTCCAATTGCCATATATATCCCCCTATACTAATTTTGGTACTGTCAAAGTTTTTTATCTAACTAAGGCAGCAACCCTTTAATTTTTCTTATTTTTTATATAAATAACTTGCCACCCCCAAAAAGTTAAGATATTTTATACTTGCAAAACAAAAACACTGAACTAAAAAAGGAGGCAAGCTATTACCATGATTAATAAGTTTCTTCTTGAAACTGTAATTTATCTTATTGAAATTATAAAGTATCTCATGACTTTGCTGGTTGGCAAAAACTTGCTTAAAAGCATTTCGGACGAACCTGTTAAGAAAGAATACCGAAAGCTTCAAGTAGATGATCAACCAATCTTTGATGTTCCCGAAAAACTTAACTATAAGCTTCTAATAGCTGAATATGAGTTTAAGCACGGCAAAGAATTTGCTCCTGTGAAACCTCGCAAAAACAAAGCGTTAGCTCCTAAGGATGTTATCTGTCCTAAGTGTGGTGCTCCACATACCTATCTTTACGATAATAACGGAGGCCGAGGACAATATCTTTGCAAAGTCTGTGATACCACATTCAATCCTAAAAATTACTATCAGAAATCCATAGTGTTAAGATGTCCTCACTGCAGTAAAACACTTGAAAGAATCAAGGCGCGTAAGGATTTCTACGTTTATAAGTGTAAGAATGATAATTGCTCTTTTTACCAAAATAATCTTAAATCAATGACAAAATCTGAAAAACAAGATTTTAAGAAGAATCCTGGTAAGTTCAAAGTTAGATACATATTTAGAGATTTCACTTTTGACTTTAAGCCACTTTCTAAAGAAAGTCCGGTAAAATCAAAGGTTTCTCTTCCAAACATTATGATTTCTTCTTACACCTTAGGACTCATTCTAACTTACTACGTTAACTACGGTTTATCTTCCAGAAAGACAGCTGCATTGCTTAAAGATATTCATGATATTAAAATATCTCATCAAGCAATTTTAAACTATGTTAATGCCGTTTCAATTGTAGTTAAGCCATTTATAGATAACTACGATTATAAACTTTCTGACTCTTTCTGCGGCGATGAAACCTACATAAAAGTTAACGGTAAGTGGAACTATATTTTCTTCTTTTTTGATGCTGTTAAAAAGATTATTCTATCTTACAGAGTATCACCACATAGAGATACCGAAACGGCTGTAAAAGCCATCGATGATGTTCTAAGTAAGTTAAAAGAAATACCTGAAGATCTTAATCTTATAACTGATGGTAACCCTATATATCTTCTTGCACAGCACTTCTTTGCAAGCCATAGTATAAAATTCGATGTTACTCAAGTTATAGGCTTAACCAATAAAGATGAAGTTTCAAAAGAATATAGGCCATTGAAGCAAATTATTGAACGTCTTAACCGAACCTTTAAAGGCAATTATAGAGCTACTACTGGCTTCGGAAGTCCTAACGGGTCGGTTGCATTTGTAACTATGTTTGTGGCATACTTTAACTTTCTAAGACCACATTCTGCCCTTGAAGGCAAAACTCCTGTAATCCTTGAAGAGTTAGAGTCAATGTCCAACATGCCTACTAGATGGTGCAAATTTATTGAACTATCTCAAGACTTTGTTCTAAATAACTGTACAATAACTGCCTAATGATCTAAAGCAGTTGGTGAAACGCACCCTTGACACGCCCACAAAGATAAATGGTAAAATATCTCAATAGGCGGGTCTATTAGTCATGTTCAAAATTATCATTCACCCGTCCTTAACTGCCTAAGACCATTTATCTTTAGGTGTGTCAAGGGCAACTAGCAAACATAATTTAACATTAAATGGTAGTTGGATTGATTTTTCATATATTTTTTACACTACCCTAATTTTGCTATAAATTATTATATCAAAAATCAAGCTCATTATCATCTAACCAATTCCACTTTGGCGTAAAAACTTATTCCTTAATCCAATAGCTGCTTCCATCCTTTTTTCTTTCTATAAATCCATACTCTATTAAAGCTCTTCTTATGGTTACGTAATCCTCATACACCCTCTTTAGAATCCTATTTATCTCTTTTTCAGAATATTGCTTTCCTTTTGAAAAATTTCTTGATATCTCTTCTAATACAATAATCTTTTTCTTTTCTCTAGCTGGATAACTCTTTAAACCACCATTTTCATTCATATAAGTTTCAATCGCACTCTTCTTTTCTTTATCTGTTATATTATACCTATCATCTAAAGTAGTTGCCGTTTTATAAGCATCACATATAGTCTCTTTACCAATTTTATTAATTTTCTTATCTGTAGTTTTTGAAAGCAAATCCATCATAGCTAAAAATAATTTTGCTTGCTTTTCCTTCTCTCTTAATTTATATCGATGATTTCGTATTGTTGATTGCGCAACTTTAAGTTTCTCTGAAATTTCTTTATCAGATAATCCCAGAGCAATCAATTTTATTAATTCTCTTTGAACATCTGATATTCCAGTAAAACCAGAATTCATATTTAATAAATATTCAAGCATTGAACCGTGACTTGTTTTAAGATGCAACTCTGCTGATTTCTTCGCATCATACAACTTTGAATTTATTTCATATATTCTTCCTCTCTGGAATTCTTCTTCGCATATTATACACCTATATCCATCATTTTCTTCGATAACCCCTTCTTTAAGCTCACTTATAGTAGCATTCCAAAATAATTCATTTGATTTTATATCCATTAATCTCATTCCCTTTCAATATAATTACTTTCTATTTAATATATTACAGACTTTTATTTATTTTGTCTATACATAAACAAACATTTATAATTAATGTTTATTCATTATAAATATCGACTTTCTAGCTGCATCTCATAAGATTTTTCAAAGTTCTATTTATTTCAAATAAAAATAGGCCAACCATTTCTATTTATTACTCTATGGTTGACCTATTAGTATATTAGATATATCTTAAAACTTACTTGTATTTTCTAATACTTTCAGATTTGAGATTCCATTATTATAACTCTAAAATAAAAGCCTATCTCTTTGCATCTGAATGCTAATCTTATTTCTACATTCCTCATAATCGTTAGATTTTATCTTTTTTAACTCATAGTAATCAAAACTCTCTATAGTATCTTTAGGCGCGAAATTAAAGATTGCTATAATCCAAGCTTTAGCATTCTGTTTTAACTTAACAAATAAGTTTCCTATTCTATTTTTATTCTTCATCTTTATCTTACCTCTACTAATTCAAAATTTCATTCCGTATTTTTTATAATTCCTTTCCTTGAATACTCCCTAAATTCTGTTTCATGATATCCCATTTAACTCACTCCTTCTTTAATATTTTTAAAGTTTTGAAACAGCTTGTTTAATAATAAACTAGCACCACAATAACAGTTTACTCTTACCACAAATTGAATGATATGTAAAAAATGATTATAATTAAACTTTCTTAATTTCAGCTCTTTAATTTAGAATCAACAAAAAAACTGCTGAAAATAATTTTTAACGCAATATCCAACTATAATTATTTAGATATTGAGTCATATATTATTTACAACAGTTTCTTTATAGGATATTTGTACCCTGCAAATCCTTTTATATTATAAATATGAACTTTGTTTTTACTTAACCTTGCTTTTTAGCACTCTACGTGCTGATTCTAATTTTTCATTATTTAACTTAAATATAATTTTTCTTATGCTATCATCTGAAAGATTATATGCCTCTGCAATATCAAAAACTCTTTCGCCTTTTATTAATTTTTCTGATAAATTTATCTATCCCTAATAAATTTGTTAACTCTTTCAAATGTTGGCATAGCTTCTTGAGCTCCTAGTGCGGTTGTTGAAATAGCGCCTACTGCATTTCCAAATATTACGCATTCTTTAAGTTCTTTTTCTTTTGCTAGGGCAAAAGCAAATCCTGCATTAAAAGAATCTCCCGCTGCTGTTGTATCTATTGCATCAACAGTAAATCCCGGAACTCTAGTACATTTATATTTCTTAATAATTGCAGCCCCATCACTACCTAACTTTGCAACTATAACTTTTACTCCCTTATCAAATAATGTTTGTGCCGCTTCTGCAAAATTTTCTTCACTATTTATCTTTCTTCCAATTAAAGTCTCCAACTCCGTTTCATTAGGTGTTAAATAATCCACATATTTAAAAATTTCATCAGGAAGATCTACCGCTGGTGCTGGATCAAGTATTACTGTCTTACCTTGTTTTTTTAGTTTTTTCATAGTTGCAATTACTGTTTCTAATGGAATTTCTAATTGAAATAAGAATATATCTGCTCTCTCAATCAAACTCCATTTGCTTTCAATATAATTTATATCAACTTCTGCATTAGCTCCTGGAACAACAATTATATTATTCTCTCCATTATTACTTACTTGTATCACTGCTACTCCAGAGGACATACCTTTTTCAATACTTACTCCATCATACTTAACATTATTATTTCTTAAAACTTCTAAATATCTTGTTCCATATATGTCTCCCCCTATTTTTCCTACCATAAGCACATCTGATCCCAATCTACCTAGTGCTATTGCTTGATTCCCACCTTTTCCTCCTGGAAATGTATTAAATTCTTTCCCCATGATAGTCTGTCCTGCCAAAGGAAAATTTTCTACTGTAGTTACTAAATCCATATTTAAACTTCCAATTACACATAGACTTTTCATATAATACGCTCCTCTTCCTATATCAAATTAAAACGAAATATATTTCTAATTTAAATCTAGTGTTATTATATCATAATTTCTATTCCTAAAAACTTCACTAACTCAGTACATATTTCAACATTCCAATAATCTTGTATTACTCCTATTAAAATTTCTAAAGTTCGCTTAAACCCTAAACTTAGAAACAACGTTTGATAACTCACTTGAAATGTTAGCCAAAGTTGTAGCAGATGCAAAGAATTCTTCTTGGGTTGCTAGCTGTTCTTCCACTATTGCAGATATATCTGTACTTCCTTCTAGTGATTTATTTGAAATTTCACATATATTCTTAGATATTTTTTCAATTGCACTTATTTCATTAACCATTACTAAAATTTCTCCTGAAATATTTTTTATTTCACCGTCAACATCATTGTTTGACTCCACAATATTCTTAAATGCTCCTTCAACTTCTAAAACTTTCTCCGAGCCACTCATTACCTCATTAACCGCAATGGACATACTTTTAATCAATACATTAATATAATTTTGAATCTGAGTTAAAATTTTAGATATCTCTACAGTAGATGTTGCAGAACTTGTTGCTAGTTTACGAATTTCATCTGATACAACTGCAAATCCTTTTCCATATTCACCTGCTCTAGCTGCCTCAATAGCAGCATTTAGAGCCAACAACTCCGTACTAGCTGTAATTTTAGAAATAGTATCTAGTATCGTTTCTATTTGCGATGAATTCTCTTTTAAAATGCCAGTTACCGATTGAATATTCATAACCTGTTCCTTAATAGTGTTCATTTGATTTAACATGGATCTAACTTTCTCATTTCCACCTTCAGCTATTTTAAGAGATTTGTTGGCCGAAGATAAAACATTATTTGACTTTTCTTTTATTGTGCTATTCATTTTAATAAGTCTATTAACTGCTTCTTCAGTCCTTTTTGCTTCACTAAATTGATACTGCGAACCATCGACAGCATCTTGAGTAGATACTGCAATCTGATTAACTGCCTTGACACTTTCCTTAGCCCTATCCTTGATCATAGTAGAAGATTCATATAAATCTTTACTATTATTGATAATACCTCTAATCATAGTTCTGAGATTTTTTGTCATTTCATTAAAAGAACTTGCCAACAAAGATACTTCATCATTAGAATTTACTTTATATTCTTCTACCTGTAAGTTTCCATTAGCAATATCATCAGCTAATAGTACAATTTTATTCAATGATTTTCCTAACTTTATCGAAAAGAAAATAGCAAAAATTATGCTAAAAAAACCTATGGATACTATGAAGACAATGATTAATACTCCTGTAAAATTAGATTTTTTAGCCAAATCTGCTCTAGCTCTATTTTGTTGATCTAATTCTACTGACATATATTCCTGCATGCTATTTTGAATTAGCTTAGAAAACCTATTCATAAGTTTATTTTTTTCCACCATTTCAGTGGCATTCTTACTTTCAAAAAGTTTTATATCTTCCTCTGAATACGACTCTAACATTCTGCTTACGGCATCAAAAGATTTCAGTGCCTTCTCTCCAGATAGATTGTCTTTAATAAACTCTTGATTTTTATTAATATTTATAAACTTATCATCTATAATTTTTTTATTCTCAGCTGTTGGGTTTAATATATATTTTGATATATCCTGAGGAATTGAGTTTATTAAAATTATTATATCATTCGCCATAACGTTTTTTTCAATCATAATATTTTCTTGTACCAAGTAAGACCTCATAGTCATATAAGATGTTATTCCTACTGTAGATATTAAAAATACTATTAATGAGAAGCTTATAATAAGCTTTGATTTTATTGTTAAGGGAATTCTTCCTGGAACTGAGCCTATTTTTTTCATCTTGAAGTTTCTCCTTCCTCTTATGTCATTGATTCTATAAAATTTTCAGATTTAATATTAACTTCTAACTAATATCTATATATTATTTAATTGGTGCTCCAAAAGTATATTCATACCATTGATCAGGTGTTTGGGTTTTCAATCCAAATATAGTATCTCCGTCTTTTGTCACCATAGGTATATTAGGTGTAATAATATCATGTGGCATTGAACCATTTTTAGTGATTATATTAAGTAAGGTTCTCATTCCAATATCAGATATTAAAGGCGTGTATGGTGTATTCACTTCAAACAATCCATCTTTTACGGATGTAATTGCCTTTTTAGAATCATCAATTGATAAAAACATCATCTTTTTAGCATCCTTTCTGCTATTTAATCTATTAGCATTCTTTGATGCATCATAAGCAGCAATAGCTTCATGATCACCTGTTCCAAATACAACATCAATAGAAGGATATTCATTTAATGCTAATTGCATATTGGCAAGTGCTTCTGCTGTGTTATCATCATCATGATATGATTTTAATATATGAATATCAGGGAAATAACTTAGTACCTTAAGGAAATGACCAGTTCTATTAGCATCAGCAGTGCTTCCCGAAGGCTTTCTAAGAAGAACTACATTTGCATTTAGGCTACCTTCTTTTGCAAGTTTCCAAATTAAATACATACCACATTGAGCACCATTTGCTGGAAAATTCCCAGTAACTCTACTCGTGGTCTCCTCGAGTCCTGTCATTCTGTCAACGCTTACAACTGGTATACCTGCCTCAATTGCCCTTTTCACTGGTGCAATAGTTGTTTCTGATTCAACCATAGGCCAAGTTAAAATTCCATCCACTTTCTGCAAAACAAAACTATCAATAATATCTGCCATTCTATCGTTGTCCCATTGAGCATCTTTAACATCAACTTCGACATTTGGATGTCTTTCTGCTTCCCATTGAGCTGCATCTGCTAAACTAACATTCCATGGCTGATCAAATCCATGGATAGCAACACCAATTCTATACTTTTTATTTGAGTCTCCAACTGGTCCTGATTTTAAGGCTACATAATTTGAAAATGGTAATTTCAAATCCAGCTCACTAAATGCTCCTTTTATCTTAGTTCCATCTCCATTTGTCCATTTATAATTTCCGTAAGGCTTTCCCGTAGGATATGTACTCATATAAGTTTCAAATTTTTCATTCTTATATATATCAGTAATCTCCTTATTGGCATCTGAAAGAGGCAAATTAATAAAAAATTCTAATATATCACTATCCGATAATCCTTTGGATTTAAGACTTTCAAAAAAATCCAATGCCTCTTGTCCCTTTAAACTTCTTACCTGCTCGTACAACGGCACCAAATCTACTGATTTCTCATTTGTTACAGTTTGTGTTGGAACTTCTTCGATATAATCTTTTTGCCTATCTTCTTTTGGCTCGTTGTCAATAATTACTTTACCTGCTTGGGAACAAGCTGATAAAATACTTCCAACCAAAATTATTACTACAATGCAACTTAATTTGCGTAACCTAAAATTTAATATTCCCATTTTGACTTTCCTCCTTAGTAGGATCTAATCATATTAATAATTCAATCCTTTTAATACACTACAACTACGTAGATATCATATTTGTTAAATTTATAACAAATATGAGCCCACCTTTCTCAAAAAAACGTTTACACGACTTACATTCCTCCCCCGCAAACTATCTTTTTTAATGCAAACTTATTGTAATGTTATATTCACTATTATATTAAAATGCTCCTATAATTTCTATAATTCTACAATAATTTCAAAAATCCTTTATTTTATACTTCTTAATAAATGTTATTTTTACAGTATAATATTACTTCGGAAATTTAAGGTAAAGTATATATAATAATTATTCTTAAACATCATCTTTAAAAATAAAAAGCTCTCAACATACATTGAGAGCTTCACTTATATTAATTAAATGCTAAAAATTATTATCTTCAAAATATATATATTTGTATTCTTCTTCAAAACTTAATATAAAATTCTAAATCTCCTACAAAACTTATATTTCTAAATACCAACATTCTAAATTTATAAAATAAACTTACTACTATTATTTTAGCAAGTTCTCACATAACTTAAAATTATGTTGATCATCTTAGGTATTTTGGCATTTTAAGACATATGCTGGTGGTATATTTAACACTACCCTTTCTAGACTTATATCTTCAAAATAACTTCCTATATATCCCTTTTTAAGCAATGTATATTGAAATGTTATGAATAATCCATTCTTTTTTAATATATCTTTTGTTTTTTTCAATATTCTATTTGACATATTCTTTGGCAAACTAGCAAATGGTAATCCTGATACAACATAGTCTACTTCTTTAATATTGTATTCTTTTAAATATTTATCTACATTTTCAGCTGAGTCATTTACTATTATAACATTATTATATTCACCATACTTTTCCTCTAGTTCTCTGCAGAATTCTTCATTATATTCTACGAGCATTAACATCGTATGATCCTTTATTTTTTTCATTAGTCTATCAGTAAACACTCCTGTTCCAGGACCATACTCCACAATACATTTTGCATGGTCAAAATCAATATCATGCGCCATTTTTTCCGCAAGCTTTTTAGAACTAGGCGCTACAGCTCCAACAGTTCTTGGTGACTTAAAATATTCCATTAAGAACTTTATCCACATAATAATACAACCCTCTCTATATTTTCTTAATTAGAATACATATTTTATTGAACTTAAACAAACTAAATAAAATATATATTCTACTATTAACAAAAGAGACTACCTCTCGATTTTTAAAAACTAGAGATAATCTAAAATATTTTATAAATTTCTTTCTAACTATTTTCTTATTTAATTACAACACTTCTGTGTAGACATATCATGCACAGTTTTAAAAGTTCGCAATCTGTTAACGAATTTTACATATCTAAAAATGTTTAGATGATGAATCTCCAACACAGTGTAAAAGTCAAAAAACTATTTTGGAATCCAATTTTTTCAACCTCTAAATTATAACATAATAAGGAAATAAATTCAATGTTTTACATAAACTAATTAGGTAAAAGTTTATTATTTTAATTTTATTAAGCTCTAATAATTTAAAAATTATAAATAATCATGCTTATTCTTTACAAAACAAATATATTGATCATTATTTGCAATCTAATTTCAACTCCAAATGTAATCTTAGCATATTTCTTAGATTATAATATATGTTTAACTTTTTGCTTTATATCTTCTTAAAAAGGAATATATATCATAAATATCTATAGGGGATAATTCAATATATCTATGCCTCCTAAACTTGTCATTGAAGAAACTTTATTAAAACTTTTAATCTAAGTTTCAAATAAATCTATTTTCTTTTCCATATGCTCTAGAATTATCCCCTTGTACTTATATTATAAGTCCCTCTTGATTAGTATAATTAGTATAAATGGAAAGTTCTATTAAAAACTTAATATGGATATATAGTTATTAATACATCCAATACAAAATAAAGGCATAAATCTGTATTGTAAAATAGCTACCTCAAAACAGATATCTATCCTCTATTTTGAAATAGCTAACACAAAATATATAATTATAAATTTTCTTTTATGAGATTAATCCTCTTCACATATTCTTCATCACTTAAGTATTTTTTCTGAGGATTCATTTCAAATACCCCTCCCCATGAATATCCATCTTTATACTTAGGAACTAAATGAAAGTGAAGATGTGGAAGCGTATCTGAATATGCTCCATAATTTATTTTATCAGGTGAAAAAGTTTTTTTAATCATAGCCGCTACTCTAGTGACATCTTTCATATATAATTCTAATTCCTTATCATCCAATTCAAATAATTCTTTCACATGTTTATCATAAGCAACAATGCATCTTCCTTTATGGCTTTGTTCTTTGAACAAATAAAGAGTTGACACTTCAAGCTTACATATTTCAATCATTAAATTATCAAGTTTTTCATCCTTATCACAATAAAGACAATTATTTTTATTACTCATATTCCGGTCTCCTAACCTAATTTTTTATAGACATATATTAATAACATTTTTATATTTATATAGTACAATTAATTATTTAAGATATACCTTTATATTCTTACATACAATATAGAAGCTATCAAAATAATATTTTAGTACAACTGAAATTAAAATTAGCTGCCTTAAAATAGCAATTTACTTTCTATCTTAAGACAGCTATAATAACTAAATTGAAACGTATCTAGAGATTATGATTATTTTGAGCTATTTTAATATGTTAATATTCTATTAGTCAAAAGAATTAATTTACACTGCTGTTTCTTTCCAAACATTTTCATATTTATATCCAGTAAGATTTTCAACAATTGCCTTTGTTTCTGGAGTTACTTCTTCTTTTGATCCATTGTTTTTTAAACGTTCAACTTCATCTACTAATATACCATGTGTCCTTTTATTAAGTTTGAAAGTTACAGCACAAATTAACGCAATTACAAGTAAAGATATACACCCAACAGCTAAAAGAGTAGCTATAGTTGATACAACTTGTGGTGATTGAGTCGCTTGTCCTTTAACAAACCCACTTTCTTGCAATACAACACCTATAACAAATGTAGCTATTGCCACACTACTTTTTCTAGTAAATGTCATAACTGCCGCAAAAAGACCTTCTCTTCTTTGTCTTGTAACCATTTCATCAACATCAGGAATGAATGGAAATACATTCCATGGAGTAAACTCTAGTAAGCTTCTTCCTACTTGATAAATTGTACCAATTACAAATAGTAGTGCAATATTTGATCCTAAGTTACCTACATAAAGTCCATAAAACGCTAATAAACATACAATCATAATAGAATAAGCCATCTTATATAAGTTACCTGGTCCAACTTTAATCATTAAGAATCCGCCTAATATTGTTACAGGAATACCAATGATGCTAAGTGAAAGTACATTCGCAGCAGTAGTAGATGAAACACCTAAATTAAATACACAGAAATATATAAATACTGAATTAAATAAATCTTTAGCCGTAAATGAACATATATAAATTGCTAAATGTTGTCTAAACGCTCTAATCTTAAATGTAGAAACATAGTCACCAGCAACCTTTACAATAGTCATTAATTGTTCACCAAAACTCTTACTTGTAGAACTATTTAACAACTCTTGTTCCATTTCAGGTGTAAGGTCTCTTTCCCATGTTACTTTATGTGATATAAGTATACATATCGCATATATAATGGCAAAAACTAATCCATTAATGAAATATGCTTGAGGGCTCTTGTCACCAAAGAAAGCTATTAATCTTCCTGGAACAAAAGTAGCTAAAAATGTACCTGTTGCCGAAATAAACATTCTTGATGCCGATAATTTAGTTCTGTCAGTAAAATCTTTTGTCATTTCAGCAGGTAATGTTTCCCATGGAATTAATACCATTGCTGCAATTATTTCAAATAGTAAATAAGTAACTAAATAGAATGCATAACTTCTTCCTGTTACCCATAGTAATACGTAATCTGCCATTAACGGAGCTCCGATTAATAGGAAGAAACGACGTCTACCAAAAAGTTTTCCAAGTTTAGTTTTATAGAAATTATCAGATATACTACCGATAAATAAACTAGCAACTGCATCTACTATACGAGCTATAGCTATAATAGATGCACCTTCTATCGGTGTTAATCCTGCAAATGTTGTATAGAAAAATAGTAAGAAAGCTCCAATAATGGTAAATGCTCCACCACCCATTAAATCAACTAGTCCATAGCCAACACCTCTAGCTATCGTGATTTTTCTATTATTATTTGACATATATTTTTCCTCACTTTCATCAATTAAGTGTTTCCGAATTATTTTTCATCAAATCCAAAATATTCTTTTGCATTGCTATAGCATATACCTTGAACAATTCTTTTAAGTAATTTATCATTTTTAGGTACTTCTCCGTTTTCTACCCATTCTCCAATTAAATTACAAGCAATTCTTCTAAAGTATTCATGCCTAGTATATGATAAGAAACTTCTAGAATCAGTTAACATTCCAACAAAGCGTCCTAACAATCCAAGGTTTCCTAATGCCTTCATTTGTTCAATCATTCCATCCTTATTATCATTAAACCACCAAGCTGCACCGAATTGCATTTTTCCTGGAATTCCATCCCCTTGAAAATTTCCTATCATAGTTCCAAGAACATAGTTATCCTTTGGATTTAATGTATATAAAATTGTTTTTGGAAGAGAATTTTCTTTGTCTACAGAATCTAAAAGCCTAGAAAGCGGATAAGCTATACTTTCATCATTAATTGAATCAAATCCTGTATTAGGTCCTATTTCTTTAAACATTTTTGTATTATTGCTTCTAAGAGCTGCAATATGAAGCTGCATAGTCCATCCTAACTCATGGTAAAGCTTAAATACATGTCTTAACGTATAGGTTTTATATTTTTTCTCTTCATCAGTACTTATAGTCTTTCCATCTAAAACCTTTGCAAATATAGCTGCAGCTTCTTCTTTTGAGGCATCTGCATAAACTACAACACCATCTATACCATGATCAGCTATTCTGCATCCAACTGAATGGAAAAATCTTATTCTTGAATCAAGAGCTTTTAGAAATTCATCATAATTGTCTATAGATATTTCAGACACTTTTTCTAACGCTTTTACCCAAGAAACAAAACCATCTAAATTTATTTCAATTCCTTTATCTGGTCTTAGAGTAGGTAAAACATTTACATTAAAGCTAGTATCTTCTTTAATTTTTATATGATATTCTAATGTATCTATCGGATCATCTGTTGTACATATAGTTTCAACATTTGATTTTATAATTAAATCTCTAACATTAAAACCTTCTCCATTTAATAATTCATTGGTTCTCTTCCAAATTTCAGGAGCAGTATCTTCATCAAGTGGTTCGTATATTCCAAAGAATCTTTGAAGCTCTAAATGAGTCCAATGATAAAGAGGGTTTCCTATAGCCATAGGTATAGTTTGTGACCATGCCAAGAATTTATCATAATCACTTCCATCTCCTGTGATGCATTTTTCATCCATACCATTACTTCTCATGGCTCTCCATTTATAATGATCACCATAAAGCCATGCTTCAGTTATATTACTAAATTTTTTGTTTTCATATATTTCTTTTGGATCAATATGACAGTGGTAATCAATAATAGGCAAGTTTTTAGCATAATTATGATATAAATCTATAGCTGTTTGATTAGATAGTAAAAAATTCTCATCCATAAAATTTTTCATATTCGTCATCCTACTCTCTCAAATAAATATTTTATATTTGTAAAGCATTGAATATTTGGGTTAATAACACACATTATTGTAATTTGCATCCACTCAACACTTTACTACAACGTTTTCTTCGCCTTTATATATTAACCTTATTACATTTGAAATTATTTATCTTATTAATCTAGCTAACTTAACCCCCTTACTTAAATGATATCAATAAAACTCTTATTTTTCTTTTGTATACTCCTCTTGATATTTTCGTAAGGTTGTTAATTAGCATTGCTTATGTTATAATGTACTTCATATTAATTTTCTTAAACATTCTTTATCATTCTTTGTTTGTATTATTGGGCAGATAATAAATGAAGAATGATAAAAATGTTTATTTTTATACTCGATTTTCTTATATAATTATTTGCAATTTAAATATTTTTCCAAAGTTGCTCTAACAGCGCCAACACCTGAAATTAATTCATTAAAATAACCTTCAATTTTCTCACCTAAACCTACAGTATAAAGATTTACTCCAAAAATTTCTTCATTTATTAGTATTGGTTTTAAACTATCCTTTGCTGATTCTTTAGTACCTAGTTTTATATCAGATACATATTTTCTTAGTTCATCTAATAAAGGATCTGGACTTAATTCCATAACATTACCATTATCATCTAATCCCATTAGATATCTACACCAGCCTGCTATAACTAGAGGAATATATTTAAGTTCCTTAGCGTCTAAATCTTCTCTATTATTATAAGCTTTAATTGTTTCTCCAAATCTTATTCCAACTTTTTGAGATGTATCTGAAGCAATTCTTTGTGGTGTATCAGGTATATATGGATTTGGAAGCCTAACTTCAACTACCTCTTTAATAAAGTCTTCAGGTTTTAATATTCCTGGATTAACAACAACTGGCATTCCTTCTTCGTATCCAATTTTTTCTACTAATTTCTTTAAAGCTGGATCCTTCATCTCGTCTGCAATTAAATTAAATCCAAGTAAGCATCCATAAACTGCTAAAGAAGTATGTAGTGGATTTAAACAAGTAGTTACCTTCATTGTTTCAACTCTTTCAACAGTTTCTCTATCTGTTAAAAATACTCCTGCTTCCTCTAAAGGCATACGTCCATTTGGAAAATTATCTTCTATTACAAGATATTGAGGTCCTTCTGCATTTACGAAAGGTGCAATATAAGTGTTTTTGCTAGTTGTTACAATCTTAGTACTATCAAATCCAACTGATTCCAATGTGTCCTTAACACTTTGAGATGGTCTAGGTGTAATTTTATCTATCATACTCCAAGGGAAAGATACCTTTTTAGTATCATTGATATATTCAAGAAAACCTTTATCAACTAATCCATTTTCTATCCATTTCTTTATCATTGTTTCCATAGCATTGTGAAGTTTTTCACCATTCTTAGAACAATTATCCATACTTACAAAAGCTATTGGAAGTTGTCCATTTTGATATCTTACATATGCTAGGGATGCAACTTTAGCTATAATACTTACAGGGTGTTCTAAACCATCTGTTGTATCTTGTTCAGATAAATTCTTCACACTATAACCTTTTTCTGTTATTGTAAAACTTGCTATTTGTAAAGATGGATTTGAAAATATTTCTTTTAACCTATTCCAATCTTTTTCTCTTAAGTAATCACCAGCTAAGCTTTCACCTATACTTCCTACCACTTTTTTCTCTAAGCTACCATCAGGTTTCATAATTACTAGTAAACTCAAATTATCATAAGGAGAATAAATTTCATCTATAATTTCATAGTCATATCCTTCTACAGCAACAATACCAGATTCTACTTTCCCTGTATTTAAAAGTTCCTGTTGTAATATTGCTATAAATCCTCTGAATATGTTTCCTGCTCCAAAATGAATCCATGTAGGATTTTCCTTAGTTGATGCTGACATCTTATCATAATCAAACTTTGGAATCTCAATTCCAGCTTTTTTCCATAAATCAGTATTTTTGATACTTTCCTTACTTAGTACTATTTTGGCGTTATTCATTTTTTTCACCTCTTTAAAACTATTGCTAATAAAGTCAATACTATTAATTATCTTTTGTATCTTAAGATTCTATGAACTAAAATTCTTAGTTATCTCTTTTATTTATTTCTTTCAAGAGAATCCCATATTCCCCATAAATACATAATTCCAAGTGCTCTATCATAAAGTCCATAACCTGGTCTACACTTCTCATTCCAAATATGTCTTCCATGGTCTGGTCTTACATATCCAGTAAATCCAACTTCGTGATAAGCTTTAACTATATCACATATATCTAATGAACCATCACAAGTTCTATGAGATGTTTCAATAAAATCACCATTTTCATAAATCTTTACATTTCTGATATGCGCAAACGCAATTCTGTTACCAAATTCTCTTATCATAGCTGGAACATTATTATTAGGATCTGAACCTATAGCTCCACTGCAAAGAGTTAAACAATTATACGGATTATCAACAAGTTTTAATAATCTTGCTAAATCGTCTCTGTTCTTAACGATTCTTGGTAATCCAAATATTGGCCAAGGTGGATCATCCGGATGCACTGCCATCTTAATATCATTAATTTCAGCTACAGGAATAATTTGTTCTAAGAAATATTTTAAATTGTTCCACAAATCTTCTTCTGTTACATTCTTGTATGCTTCGAAAAGCTGTGTTAAATTCTTTAATCTTTCTGGTTCCCAGCCTGGCATTGTAAGATCTGGATTAGATGCAATTTTGTTAACTAATTCCATTGGATCTATATCTTTAATCTTTGCTTTTTCATAAAAAAGAGCTGTTGATCCATCTTCTGCTTTCTTGTATAGATCTGTTCTAAGCCAGTCAAATACAGGCATGAAATTATAGCAGATTACTTTAACTCCAACCTTAGCTAACTTTTCTATTGTCTTTTTATAATTTTCTATATACTTGTCTCTTGTTGGTAAACCTAATTTAATATCCTCATGTACATTAACACTTTCAACAACATCCATATTAAATCCATATTTGTCAGCTGATTTTTTTACTTCAAGAATCTTTTCCATTGGCCATTCTTCACCTGCTGCCATATCATGAAGAGCCCAAACAATTCCCCCTACTCCAGGAATTTGCTTTATTTGTTCAAGTGTTACGGTATCATTACCTTCTCCGTACCATCTAAAACCCATTTTCATAGTAATATCACTCCTGTCCTCTTATTGTCCTTTCTTCCAATATACTGATTGTCGCAGAACAATCATATACCAGGTCCTTTAATTTGTATTTTCTTATATCTATAAGCCTCACCTCCTTAAATTTAAAAATAATTAACATTATATCTTGAATCTGTTTGATTGCTTTAGTTATTCCTTAAAATAGTTAGGATAAGCTTCTTTTATCTTTTTCTTATCGAAGGTAACCATGTTCAAATGTTCCTTCATAAATCCTTCTGCTATATCTATATTTTTATCTTTTATCGCATTGAAAATTTCTTTATGTTGAAGATATATGTTATCCCAGCTAGAATTAGTTACTAATCTAAGCATACGAATTCGTTGAAACTCTGTACTTCCATCATTAATACTATTCCATATTCTTCTTTTGTTACTTCCTTCAAAGATTATCTTGTGAAATTCCTCATCTGCTTCAAATAATTTCTTATAGTCATGATTCTCAATATACATTTTCTGAAGTTTCAAATTCATTTCTAAGGCTAATAAACTTTCTTGTGAAAATTCTTTACAAGCCTCCTTCACCACAGCTCTTTCTAAATGCTCACGTAAAAATCTTCCTTCTTCAACTGCAGATAAATCAATTAAAGAAACAACCGTTCCTTTTTGAGGATAAATATTAACTAGCCCCTCTTGAGCTAACCTAACAAGTGCTTCTCTTACTGGAGTTCTACTCACACTATACTTTTCCGAAAGTTCCTTTTCAGAAATGCTAGTACCAGGCTCAAGATATAAATTAATAATTTCATCTCTAAGTTTATAATATATAGTTTTACTTGTTGTATTTTTATTTACCTCTAAAGCCATTTTTATATTCTCCCTTACTTTCAAGTGCTACCATACTTGTATGGTAGATGTACTTATATTTTATCATAAGTATTTTAAAAAATCTATTATTAATCGATGCTGCCATACTTGTATGGTAGTTATGTTTTAATAATAATCATAACCGTTTACAATGTCAAGATAAATATTTAATTTTTTTCAAATGCATTAACTTACAATATAGTTAGCAATAATGAGAAAATTGCAGAAAAATGTAGTATAATTGTACGTATTTCATATATACGCTGATTTTTTAGACCTTGAGTATAATATTGGTTAGATATATTATCAATATGGAAATTATTATGTTTGAAAGGGGAAAATTATGCTGAAAAATATTAAAATTATCAATAGCATTATTTTGATGGTTATCTTATCAACGGTTGTATCGTTATCTATCGCAATAATTGGTTATAATAATATGAAAACGATTAACTCAAATTCATCATCAATGTACACAATTGCATTAACAAGAATTATTAAAACTGAGGAAATTAGACAAACCTTCTTAAATATTCGGTTAAATGTCAATAGGATTTCTATATCTGAATTTAATGATGATGATGTAGCAGTTATAGATAATGACTACTCTGCCATAAACAAAATGGTAGAAGATTATGAAAACCTATCGCTTAGCACTATAGAGACAAACAATTTATCCGAATTTAAGAAGGACTCCTCAGCTTATTATGAGCAAATTAAGAATCTTGAAAAAGGCAATAAATTATATGGTATAGATTTAGAAAAATTTAATCAATTGGGAGTTGAAATGCAACTTTTTCTTGATAATTTAGTAACTTATAGTTCAAATACTGCTAATACTCTACATAATGACAATATGAGTTTATACATTAGAAGCACTAAAATCTTTTTTATCACTTTCTTCATTGGTTTTATTCTTCAGATACTTGTTTCCTCCTCTATAATCTTAGTTATAAGAAAGTCTATAAAAGAAATAATGTCCGATTTGGATAATGTTGCTCGAGGTGACTTTAGTTTCGAAATAAACACTGACTTAAAAAACGAATTTGGCAGAATGAAAAAATCACTCAAAGTAACAATTTCAAACATTTCTTCAATGCTCGAAGAAGTGCGAAATTCAGCAAATGTTGTAAATATACAAGCAACTAATTTATTAGGAGCTTCAGATGAAATGTCTTCTTCTGCACAAGAAATTAATGCCGCTGTTCAAGAAGTCGCTAATGCTGCTACTGAACAATCTAGTGACTTAATGAATGTAAAAACTTCATTGGATAGTTTCGCTGATTCACTAGATCAAATAACCGCGTCAATTAATGATGTAAACTCAAATATACATAATATTAGTTCAATGGCCGAAGATAGTAACTCTAAATTAGAATTTTTATTTAATTCTATTAGAGATGTAAACGAATCTTTTGACACTGTAAGAAATAAAGTTATTCAATTAGATAACCATGTAGAACAAGTAAATAACATAACTACTATTATAAATTCAATTGCTGATCAAACTGACTTATTAGCATTAAACGCTGCAATTGAGTCTGCTCGTGCAGGAGAAGTAGGGCGTGGATTCTCTGTAGTTGCAGAGGAAATCAGAAAACTCGCGGAACAATCTAAAGTATCTGCCAGTAATATAAGTGGCTTGATTACTAATATTAATAATGAAGCCCAAATAGCAGTTAAGACCACTGATTTAGGTAAAGATAGCTTAAATAATCAATCAGTCCTTATTGAAGATTCTATAAAATCTTTTGCTTTAATATTTAAGGCTATAAATACTATATTGCCTAGAGTTGATAATATAAATAAATCTATTGAAAATATAAATATTGAAAAAGATCTAATAATCTCAAAAACATTAGATATTTCTGGAGTATCAGAAGAAAATGCAGCTTCATCTGAAGAAATAGCAGCCTCAGTACAACAAATAAATTCATCTTTTAATGATGTAGCAACTTCGGCTCAAACTTTATCAAATTTAACAACCTCTATGATGAACGAAGTAAGTAAATTTAAATTATAATTGTTGTTATAAATAGCTTAAGATGTATTTTGCAATTTTAAACTAGAGAGCATTATATATAAACTAAAATGGAGGATAATTATGAAAAATTTAAAATTTTTAAATGTTGCACTTGTAATAGTTTTTATGACGACTATATTAACAGGCTGCGATTCAAAAAATGTTTCCAAATCAACGCAGCCTATTACTTTAAATATAATAGATGTTTCAGGAAGTATGCAATTAGTCGGAGATTCCATAGATCAATTTAAAGCTGCAAACCCTGATTTAATAGGAGATGTCGTAGTAAAAAAATCTACTGCATTAGAGGCTCCATCTTTATTAAAAGCTCAAATTTTATCTGAAGATATGCAAACAAATTTGATTTTTACTGGAATTGATGGTCTTTCCACATGTATTGATAGAGATGTTATAGAAAATATTATGCCTGCATATAGCAGCAGATTTCCTGATTTAGAAAGTAATTATAGTTCTGGTGCTAAAGCCACTTATGATTTAGTAAAAGGTTATGGTATAACTTATGTGTATTCGCCTAGCGGACCATTTTTCACTTATAACCCGGATGTTGTACAAAATGTGCCTAAAACGCCTGATGAACTTTTAGCTTTTGCCAAAACTAATCCTGGTAAATTCACATATGCAAGGCCTGCTGCTTCAGGACCAGGAAGAATTTTTCTTCAAGGCTTACCATATATTCTTGGAGACAAAGATCCTAAAGACCCCAAAACTTGGGACAAGACTTGGGCTTATCTTAAGGAATTAAACCAATACATAGATTATTATCCTGCAAAGACTGGTACTACATTCACAGAATTGAAGGGCGGAAAAAGATCTATTATAGCAAGTCAGTTAGGATGGGATATGAATCAGAGGATCATAGGTGGTATTCCACAGACATATCAAGGATTCGTATTTAACAATACTACACTAGTTTCAGATGCTCAGTATATGGCAATTCCAAAAGGACTTAGCGATGAACAAAAAAATGTAGTTTTAAAACTAATAGCATGGCTTATGACACCAAAAATGCAAGCGATAACATACGATAGCGGTTATTTTTATCCTGGACCTTCTATAAAAAATGTTTCACTTGATATGGCTCCAAAAGAAAGTCAAGATAAAATAAAGCCAGCTATAAGACAATCTTATGAAGATTCTATTAAGACACTTCCGAGTTCGACACAATTAGATACAACTAAATTCATGGAAGCTTTAAATATGTGGGATCAATTATTTGGAACTAAAGTAAAAAGATAATAATGAAGTTAAGAAACGTGCTATATTGCTGAATCAAACAATATAGCACGTTTTTATATCCTAAATCTATAATTAATAATTACTTACTTTGCTTTATATCCTCATCTAGTAAATGATAAGGATAAGTAGATACAATTATGTTATCGTTCTTCAATAAGGTTTCTCTAATAAAGAAACTTGTATGATTATGTAAGACCTCACCAAATCTTTCATTAGTAACAAATTGAGGTACAACTACTGTTATCTTCTCATCTTTAGCTGTTGAATTTGCAATCAATTCTATATTCTTTAACAAAGGAGTAACCACAGCTCTATATGGAGAATATTTTGCGACAAGTAATATATCTGTATCTAACTCACTCCATCTAGATTTTAATTTTTCCATAGCTTCCTTGTCTGGTGAAATATTAAGAGCAATAACATTATCGCTTACACTTTGAGCATATTGCAACGCACCTATTGTTGCTTTATTTAAGCTAGCAATTGGAACTATCACAATATGAGTATATTTCTTTCTTAAATTCACCTTTTTCAGATTTAATTGACTAATACTTAAACCACAAGCCACTTTATCGTAGTGTTTTTTTATTCTTAGCTGAATTACAATTATGATTGGAATTAAAATTGCAACTATAAATGCACCTTCGCTAAATTTTTCAATTAAAATTATTATCGTTGTTAATAAAGTAACAACGGAACCAATACCGTTGATTATTGCACGTTTTACCCAACCATTACCTTTTTCTTTTCTCCAATGATTCACCATTCCAAATTGCCCTAGAGTAAAAGATATAAATACGCCTATAGCATATAGTGGAATCAACCTATGAGTGTCTGCCTTAAATATAATAACTAAGATGCAAGCTATACATGATAATGCAACGATTCCAAAAGAAAAACTAAGTCGTTTACCTCTAATAGTGAATTGTCGTGGTGCAAAACCATCCTTCCCAACTATATACATTAGCATTGGAAATCCTGTATATGCTGTATTGCATGCCATAAGTAAAATTACAGCAGTGCTAAATTGAATTATATAGTACATTATGCCATTCCCGAAAATAGCAAATGCTATTTGTGAAACAACTGTAGGACCATTTGCTATTGGTACAGCTGTATAGAATATAGCAAGTACCGAAGTTCCTCCAAATATGAAAAATATTAAAGCTGCTAATAATATCATAACAGTCTTTGCACTTTTTTGGCTCGGTTCCTGAAAATTCGGAACGGAATTACTTACTGCCTCTACTCCAGTTAAGGCAGAACATCCTGATGAAAAAGCTCTTAAAATAAGAAATATCGATACATTTTCTGTAGTATTTGCTGGGATAGAATACATTGGTTCTGGATGAATATTTAATATAAAGTACTTAAACAAACCATAAAGTATCATAAAAGCCATGCTAAAAATAAAAATATACGTAGGTATAGCAAAAATTTTTGAAGATTCACTTATACCTCTTAAATTTAAAACAGTCAAAACTATAATTATTATTAAAACAAACATGACTTTATATTCTGTCAAATTGCTAAATGCAGAAATAATAGCATCTGCACCTGCACTGGCGCTAACTGCGACAGTAAGTATATAACTAATTATTAAACCTGCACCAGCTGCTAAGCCAGATTTTTTCCCTATATTTTCATTGGCTACTTTGTAAGCTCCCCCACCTTGAGGATAAGCCCTGATAATCTGAATATAAGAAATTGTTAATATTATTAATAATCCTATAATCATAAAAGAGGTCCATGTTAACCACTGATATGCTGCTACACCTAGAACTATTAAAACAAAAAGAATCTCTTGAGCAGCATAGGCTACAGATGATATTGCATCACTTGCCATAATTGCTAATCCAAAAGGAATATTATACTTTTCATGGCTTCCTTGTTCATTTGATAAAGGTTCTCCTAATAAAACATCTAAAAACTTTGTAAGCATTTATTTTCCCCCTATATTATCATACGAAAAATATTGTATGTAATAATGAAATCAAAAGCAATATTCTAATTATTGCATATATTGAAGAAAAATGTAGAAATCGCCGCATGAATACGAATACATATATAATTATCACTGATTTCTTCTTTTAATGAATTATTTTCAACTTTATTATTACACCACATTTCAATTTAATTTCTACACATTAGCCTTAATTAAGCATTCGACTTACAATAATTGTAAATACAGCTTTATGATTGCAATATATATTAAGAAATTAAGATTAGTATAATTAAAGTTTTCCTAATTTAACTCAAAATTATTACAAATTTCAAATCTTTGATTTGTATTTTGAAACAGTGATTCTATAAATACCTCAATTCTACTTCATGAAAACTAATAAATTTAAATATGCAAGTTAATCTTACTAGAATGTACTTCTATAATTTTGTAATTTTACGGAATAATTGTTAGTAAAATAATAATGATATTACTTTTAATCTTTTTGCTTTTACTTATTATTTTGATATAATCAAATTGTAAAGCTAATATATAAGAGGAGGATTTTATGGCACAAAACCATATATGTGAATTATGCAGTAGAAATGTTTCTAGCATTACTAAACATCACTTAATTCCCTTAGAAAAAGGCGGAGAAAAATTTAAAACACTCTCTTTATGTTCAACCTGTCATAGACAAATTCATGCTCTTTTTACAAATCGTGAATTAGCAACACACTATCGCAGTCTTGAATCATTAAAGAAAGATATAAAGATAATTAAATTTCTTAAATTTATTGAGAATATTCCTGGTGATTCTTATTTAGACATAAAAAAATCAAGACATGTCCGAAAAAGTTGCTAGGAGAATATCTAAATATTTTATGTGAAAAAATAATGGCAATAATCTTACTAAGATTATTGCCTAAAATTATATAATTTATCAATTCTGAATTTGTATAATAATAAGTTATGCTCCCATTATAATAATTTTATTATATATTAATTTATTCTAAAATACATAGGCTGTAATGCTAATCCACTTTTTTCTGATAAAAATATGTTGCCCTTACACTGAAATCCTGCCTTTTTATAAAAATTAATTGTATCTAATCTTGCATTTAAATATAAACATCTAAATTCAAATTCTTTAGCTTTAATTTTATGTCTTTTTAACATTTCAATGCCAATGCCTTTACCCACATATTTTTCACTAACAACTATATTGGTCATTTTACCATTCATATTATGATTAGTCATTCTCGAATATGCAACCACAATGCCCTCATCTAATGCTACCAAATGTATGCTATTATAATCCAATTCATCATAGTCATATTTATGAATTTTATTATAAGGTTTAAAAAGTATTTTAAACCTTAATTCAGATACTTCTTTAAACTCTTTACTTTCACAATTTATAAATTTATATGTAATATTATTCATATTTTTTCCCCAACTTCTATATTATTATAATTATATTATACACTATATTCATAATAATTGAATATTTATTCATAATTTTATTTATTATTGTATATTTTATTCAATAACTATAGCGCTAGGTCCATGTTGCTTTAGAAATACTAATAAATATATTTTTGTATCTTGAACAAATTTTATTATATTAAATTATAAAAATATAAAACTACCAACTAAGCACTTATCTATCAACCTAGTTAGTAGTTATAAAACAAACCATACTTTTCTATTAATTTTATGTAAAAACAAAGATTACGATCTATCTTCCCATTTTCTTTTTGCCTTCATTACGTTTTCTTCGCTTAGTTTTGTTTCCTCCACTATATCTCCCATTCCGCAACCTTTATCAAGCATCTCTTTTGCTTTTTCCATAGCTTTTTCATGCTCACCTTTTCTTAATTTTTCCATTAAAGTTCCTCCTCTTTTGAATAATACTAACTCTAAATCTAGTATTACCCGTGGACACTTTTTTATTCAGCTTTTATAATAGCTTATTCATAACTCTTTTCATATATCTAACCTTTATTTTATTTCTTTATTTCCATCTTCTCTGAAAAATTTATATTAATATATAGTTTAGAATTTCATCCTCATCTATAATTTTTTTAGCAAAAATTCTATTTTCCTCTACATGAATGTACGTATATCTATTAGGTTTTATTGATGGAGCAATATCAATAGCTTTTTTATAATCTTTCTTTTTCATTTTTAAAGTTTTTGCATGCTCGAAAAAGTTTGTTTCTTTTAATATCTTCGATATTCTTTCAAATCTATGATCTTGTACTTTCGCCATAATATATGTTGCAATTCCAACCTGTATTCCATGAAGCTGAGGCATTTCTAAAAATTTATCTAATGCATGAGATATTAGATGTTCTGAACCAGAAGCCGGCGAGCTATTACCTGCTATTTCCATAGAAATACCATTCAATATTAATGAATCCACTAATTCCTTCAGGAACAAATCATCCTTAATATTTTTAAACTCAGTTCTTATAAAACTATTGACTGCTTTCTTAGAAATCATAGTAGCAAAATCGTCAATGATTATCCTTCCGTTTTCTTCTTCAAATTTCCAATCATACAACGCGGTGATGTTTGATACTAAATCTCCTATCCCCGAATATATAAATTTTTCTGGTGCACTCTTAATGACATCAATATCTACAATTATTCCATAAGGAGTTTTAGCTGGAAGAGACATTCTCCTGCCATTAACTAAAAGAGAAGCACCTGCACTTGAGAAACCATCATTAGAAGTTGAGGTTGGAATACTAATAAAAGGTAATTTTCTCAAAAAACTCATATACTTAACAGCATCTATTGCCTTTCCTCCACCAACTCCGATTAGAGCCTCTACGTCATTTGATATTTCAAATGCTTTTACACTAATTTTTTCGAAATTTATATCTGATATTGTTTCTATTCTTGAAATACCTATATTAGCTTCTTTTAAAGAATTACGTATGGACTCTCCAAATAATTCTTCTAGACCCTCGCCAAAGCATATTAAAACATTTTTAAACATGGCTTTCTTAATCAAGTTACCTACATTATTTATATTTCCTTTTCCTACCTCTAAAATAGAAGGAATGGCTATTCTATGAGTTGACGTCTTCATGCATTTCACTCCTCAAAAGTATTTTCAATTTATTAAAATATCAATTTTTATGTCTTAAAATTAGCTTTCCCTAGGTAGAAAATAAAAAACATTTATTATTTTAAATCATTAACTACTTTGTTTATCTTATCCGCCTTATCCAAAGCCTCTGTCCATAATTCCTTCGAAGGAATTATTTTTTCTACTGTTGTATATGCTTCTCTTATAATTGGTATATTAATAAGATTTGTACTTTGAATAGACATCAATATAAACCAACACACACCTATAAGAGCTGCTATTCTTATGATACCTGCTATTGCTTTAATTAATATATAAAGAGCAATAATGGCAACTATTATTAAAACTATAGTATTTGTTGTTAAATGTATTGGCGTATTTTTTATCAAGCTATTTACTTTATCCATTTGTTTCCTCCCAAGTTAGGTAGTTAATATTATATTAAGGTCGCTCACTAGTATGCTTTCTTAAATTTAAATTTTTCTTGTGATGATCATAGCGGTCGCTTTGGTATAATCAATGCACAAATTATATATAAGAGTAATCCTGATCCTGCACAAATAATCAAAATTGCCCACCCAATTCTGACTAATGTTGAATCAAGTCCAAAGTATTCAGCTATCCCACCGCATACCCCTGCTAACTTTTTATCTGTTGCTGATAGATAGAGTCTTTTCTCCATAATAGATTTCCTCCTAAACTGCTATAACATATCATTTGAACATAGTTCTTTTTCAAAATTATATCACTTTAGAATTCTATTTACTATTATTGAGGTATATATTTTTCAGTTCTAATATAAGTTCCTACACAACATTACTAACATATGATACTTATGTATTTAACAATTCCATATAGGAATCTGATTATTTTTTCAGCTTTCCACCTCCAAAAGGCATTACTTCCTTGTCTTACATAATATATCTTTAAAATCTATCATAATAAAGGGAAAGAACAATTCACTAACCCATGAACCATTCTTTCCCTTTTAATAGTTAATAATAGAAAGTATAAAATAATCACTTAATAGGGGAAGATTTTAATCTATATACTACATAATAAGTGGTTTATCTTTCCCCTGTTTTTAATCTATTTCATATATCCGCCTTTCATTGGTGATACTGCATGTTCTGAAAAAATCTTTAGAATTCCAGATTCGTATTTTGATTTTCGTGGTTTCCAATTCTTTCTACGTTCTTCAAAGACTCTCTCCACTTCTTCTTTACTGCATTTTTTTCCCTTTATACCAACGATCTGTAACACTCTATTAGGAATACTAATTTCAATCAAATCATCTTCTTCAATTAATGCAATTGGTCCTCCTACTGCAGCCTCTGGTGATACGTGTCCAATTGCCGGTCCTTTAGAAGCTCCTGAGAATCTACCATCTGTTATTAACGCTATACTAGCAGATAATTCCTCATCCGAAGCAATTGCTTCTGTTGTATAGAACATTTCTGGCATTCCGCTACCTTTTGGTCCTTCATATCTTATAATAACCGCATCTCCTGGACGAATTATTTTTCTTAAGACTGCATCAATAGCTTCCTCTTCACTGTCAAAAGGCTTTGATTTTAATATAGCCTCATGCATTTCTTTAGGAACTGCAGAATGTTTTACTACCGCACCTTCTGGCGCTATATTTCCCTTTAATATCGATACAGAACCATTAGTACCAATAGCATCATTAAATGGACGGATAACATCTTCTTTTTTTAGTCCCACTTTTTCAAGATACTCATTACACTTCTCATAATATCCATTAGTTTTTAATTCTTCTAAGTTTTCACCTAAAGTCTTACCCGTTACAGTCATAACATCCAAATGAAGCAAGTGCTTTAGCTCTTCCATTATTGCTGGTACACCACCTGCATAATAGAAATATTGCGCAGGCCATTTTCCAGCAGGACGTATGTTTAGTAAATAATGTGCATCTTTGTGTATTCTATCAAAAGTCTCTTCATCGATATACAATCCAAATTCATGAGCTATAGCAGGTAAATGCAACAGTGAGTTAGTAGACCCCGATATAGCTGCATGAACTAATATAGCATTTTCAAAGGATTTAATTGTAACAATATCTTTTGGCCGAAGATTCATTTTAGCTAGTTCAACAGCTTGTCTTCCTGCTTTTAACGCTACTTCTTCTAAATCTTCACATGTTGCTGGCATCAATGAGCTACCTGGAAGCATTAATCCAAGTGATTCTGCCATAACCTGCATTGTAGCTGCTGTTCCCATGAATGAACAAGCTCCACAGGATGGACATGCGTTTTCTTTATAAAAAGTTAATTTTTCTTCTGAAATTTCCCCTCTTTGGCACATTGCACTATAGGCACCTATTTGTTCTAGTGTCAATAAATCAGGACCTGCTTCCATTACTCCTCCAGTAACCATGATAGATGGTATGTTTAGCCTTCCAATTGACATAAGATGTGATGGAACTGCTTTATCACAACTTGAAATAAATACACCTCCATCGAATGGTGTTGCATTAGCATGGATTTCTATTAGAGACGTTAATGTATCTCTAGACGCTAAAGAGTAATTTATTCCATCATGCCCTTGTGACATTCCATCACAAATATCCGTTGCAAAATACCTAGCACCTTTCCCACCTGATTGTGTAATTCCCTCAACTGCTTTGTTAGCGAATTTCAATAGATGCGCACTTCCTGGATGACTATCTCCAAATGTACTTTCTACTATAATTTGTGGCTTTGATAAATCTTCTGTTGTCCATCCCATTCCTCTTCGAAGTGGATCCATCTCTGGTGCAATTTTTCTTACTTCTTGACTAATCATACTATTTCTCTCCTTAATCTTTATTTGACACCGTTTAAATACATCTGATGTATTTATAATATCACATCTGATGTATTTGTCAATTTTTTTTGAATTCATTGTTACAATTCTTATTTTTCTATAAAAAACAATATAAAATATGTATATTCATCTGATGTATTTAAAATAACAACAAAAAAAATACATCTTCCTCCAAAACAAGAGCAGATGTATTTCATCAAGTCAAAACAATTAATAATTTCTTTCCTTGTCTATAATACTTCCGATATTCCTTCGATTATACACTAAGTGTAAGAGCATCGCATCATGCGCTCCATTAGCATTATGTTCCTTAATTGAATTTAAAATTTCCCTGTGTGTCTCTATTGTTTCATTACGTAATTTTCTATTTGTAATATCGATAAATATAGTAATAGATCTATTAATTATCGGAATTAAATTAACCACAACCAAATTCTTACTGCTCTTAGCTATTGCAGTATGAAACTCTATATCTTTCTCTAAATATGGTTCATTTTTCAAGATAAGACTCTCTATTTCGTCACACAAGTTAGACATTTGCTCAATTTCTTCATCAGTAGCTTTTGTAGCCGCTATAGATGCTATTGATGGCTCTATCATAAATCTTACTTCCAACAAATCAAGCGCTAACTTATATTTATCTTTTACAAATGTTAATCCTAGAGGATCATCAGCAATTCCACATTTATCAGAAATAAACGTTCCAGCTCCACGTCTAATTTCTAAAACATTTCGTGAAACCAAAGCCTTTATAGCCTCTCTTATTGTGCTCCTTCCAACATTAAGGCTCCTTGCAAGATCATATTCATTAGGTAACTTATCTCCAGATTTCCAATCATTATCTATAATTAATTGAACAATTCTTTCTGAAGTTTGCTCTCCTAGTGATTTTGTTGAACTATTTGTATCATTAAAACTCAATTCTCTAATATCTGACATATTTCCTCCAAATGCTACTATCTTGCAGCTTAAAAGTTCTTCAAAAGTATTTTCTAACCCTGCCAACTTAACCCGCTTTATTATTTTAAAAAATAAGTTTTATCCCCCAAGTTATACACCCGCTGTTAAGCATGATAAATAATATGGAGGACAATTAAAATGTTAGCATTCACTTATTATAATACTTAAAAATACAGCAATTTAAAAGACCTTTTAAATATATTTTTAATGCACCAATTTTCCTCTTTAAAATTCTGTACACTTTCCATAATTATTTATAAAGTATTTAAATTCTCTATTTACTATAATCTGCACTGCTTTAGTATTAAAACTTTTCAAAGATTCTGATTAATTATTATTCATTTATAAAAGCTAGCTACGCCGCCCTCCACTTCCGTTTATTTTTATAATCTCATAATCCCCAATGTATACGCAATTATATCACTAAAGACTTATATAATAAGCCATTTAGCATTTAATAAATTCATAGTTTTTTGTACAATAAAAAACAGCCCTAAGTTATAATACTTAGAGCCAAATATTTTATTGTATAATTAATTATTGTTCTTTCGTGCAAAATACGGCATTATAAATCCTAGCCCAAGTAATACAAAAGGAGTTATAATATTAAGCACTAATTGGAATTTATCAGTTGTATACATACCACTAATACATGCAAAAGCAGTAAATGCAAAACACCATGCTCCAATTATAATACCAACAGTTCTGTTTTTTACAAATCGATATTCCGGCTTGAATTTTTCTCCTGCTTTTTTCAATGCAATATAAGCAGCAAATACCCATAAATAACGAAGTGGCATACACACGGCATTTAATTTTACTAGCCATTTTACCAGCTCGTCTACGTTTCCAATACCAAAGGCTGGAACTATTATTAAAATTGAAACAATTATTAAAATTAATTTATGACCATTTTTATATGTGCCATATTTATTTTTTACAAACATTTTTTCAGGAATAAAATTCTTATCCGCACTATCAAGTAACATACGTAAAGGTGCATCAATAGATATAATTAATACCGCAAACTGTCCAATCATGTTAGTAATAGCATAAACCACAACAAATAAATTACCTAGATGATAGTATTCCCCTAACTTCTGGAATGCATAGTATGCTCCATTTGTCATTAAGTCTTTAGGCACATTATTTGAATCAAACATCATTCCAAGAGAAATAGTTCCTAAAATTGCACATACAGCTACCATAATAGCTAATGCAATCATACCCTTTGAGAATCCCTTTTCAGGATCATCCATTTCGTTTACATACGGCGAAATCTTCTCACAGCCACCCACAGCAAAAATTAATATAGATAGACCAGTAAAAAATTTCATATCAAATGCAGGCATAAACGTTTTTATAGACCAATCTATGGAATTTAAATGTGCATCAGTAATAGCTGGTGCAGCTACCATTAAAACAATAAATAAAATCGACATTACAAACATTGATGTTCCTGCAAGTGTAGCTAATTTTTTTAATGGATTTAATCCTTTAGAAGCTATATAAAGTCCAACTAAAAAAATTACTAAGCAGGTTATTTGTAATAACCTTGTATCCATGCTACTAATTCTTTTATCTTGAAATATAGCCCAACTTGTTGCGATCATAAAATTTGATGGCTTTTGTGAAATATAAGGCATGTGAACAATCCAATATGTCCATCCTGCGTAATATGCGACTCTAGGACTTATGGTTTCATTTATCCACGAACTAACACCGCCACCAAACTCTTTAAAAGCCGATCCTAACTCTCCTACCATTAGTGCGTATGGCACAAAATAAATAGCAAAAATCAGGATCCAAGATACTACTGACTTAAGGCCATTATATTCAGAGAAACCATTGATAACGTTGCCAAAGCCCCAAACTGTTGAAAAAGCCATAAATGCTAAGGTATACCAAACAATTTTTTTGTTGTTTTTTTCAGACATAAACTTTTCTCTCCCACTTATATTATTTTAATTTTTATATTAAAATAATATAATATACTTTTACCTTTGTATACATTTTCGACAAAATTAGCTTTCATTTAATTATATTGCTAACTCAATTAAAATCTATAAATAATTCCACTTTAAATTTATTAAATTAACACATATATTACTTCTTTTTTTTAATAAAAATAACAAGATTTCAGCTACTATATTGAATATCATATTTCCCATTTATCACCTAGCCCATTACAGTTCACCTGGACATTGAATTAAACTTAAAAAGATCCCAATCCAAATAAAATAATTATAAAATCAGTCTTACTTTGGCCTTTTATAAATTTCTTTAAAAAAGCACTTCACTCATAAAAACTATCCTAAAATAGTTTTATATGAATAAAGTGATTTACAATTTTCTAATTATTATTCAGTAATATACTGAATTGTTTTAATCCATAAATTATTTTTTCTACTTCTTCCGGATCTGTATTTTTTATAGAATTTAGTATAAGATTTGATATAAACTCTTTTTTCATTTTGCAAATATCATTGTTTTTCCTAAATTCCGCCGAAATTGACAATCTTACAATTCTACGATTTTCCTTTGGTATTTCTCTTGTCACAACTCCCTGTTTTGCGAGACGATCAACTATTCCTGAAACTGTACTTTTAGTTAATCCTATCTGATCACTTAATTCATTTAGAGTTATCGATGGCATCATATATAAATGAAATATAACATTTAATTGAGGTGCTGTAAATCCGCAATCTTTTGCAATTTTTTCAAACTTACAGCTTAATTCTTTTCTAATATTCCTAAATACACCAATAATCTCATCCGCTTGTTTTTGATATAATTCATTATTCGGCGATGAGGGCCCCTCCTGTAGATTCATTTTTTTCACCTTCTTTATTTTCTTTTTTAGGCTCTTTCTTTCCACCCATAAATAAAGCTAAGAATATAGTCACGAATACTATAACAACAGTTACTACAACTGAATACGACATAGCATCTACATACGCTTGACCTTGAATTATTTTCACTATATAAGATACTGCAGAAGCTCTAGCAGTATTTATATCCATTCCCATTCCCATAAATGCTTTAGTTAATGTACTTATTGTGCTATTAGAAGCTGGATTATATACATTAATTTGTTCTGATAACTTTGCATAATTATAATCATTTCTTCCTTGTATAAGAGTAGACATTAAAGTAACACTAACCGAACCAGCCACTTGTCTTAATGTATTTGAAAGAGCTGATGCTCTACTAATTAAATGTGTCGGAACAACGTTCATCCCGGTAGTACTAATTGGCATCATACTCAATCCTATTCCAATGGACCTTATACAATTAACAAGTATTATATAGTCTTTACTCGAATTCATATTTATAGCTGTCGCAAGTTCATATGAAGCGCCTGCAAGTATTAAAAGTCCAGGTATAACCAGTGCTTTTACGCCAACTTTATTTAATAAATTACCGCTAATAGGCATCATAACTCCCATTACCAGAGCTCCCGGCAACATTATTAATCCGGCTTCCATAGGTGTATATCCTCTTATATTCTGCAAAAATAATGGTAATACGTAAACACCGCCCATCATAGCAAGAGTTAATACACTAGTTATAATTTGGCTAATTGTAAAATCAAATAATTTAAAAACTCTTAAATCTAATAATGGATCCGGATGAGTTAATTCATTTACTATAAATAATACAAGACTTAAACATCCAAGGGTCATCAAAATTGGATTTTCAAGTTTTGACCAATCAATTGATGAGCCTTCACCTAGAACATATAGTATACTTACTAGGCCTACAGTAGAAGATAAGAATCCAATTATATCAAAGGATTTAAAAGGTTTCCTTTCTGTCCCCTTTAATAAAATCAAGGCCAATATTACTCCTACTATCCCTACTGGGACATTAACATTGAAAATAAGTCTCCAGTCCATCTTCTCGATAATATATCCACCCAAAGTAGGTCCTATTGCAGGTGCTGCCATCGCAGCTATTCCCCAAAATCCAAGTGCTAATCCAACCTTTTCTCGAGGAAATATTTGATATATTATTGACATTCCTACTGGCATTATCATTCCTCCTCCAATGGCTTGGAGGACACGAAATGCTATCATACTTGTATTGCTCCAAGAAAGACCACATAACATAGATCCAACTGTAAACATCGCTAAAGCAAATACATATATTCTTTTAGCTCCTAAAATTTCCTGCAAATATCCAGTAAGTGGTATAATCGCACCAAGCGCCAATGTATAAGCTGTTAACACCCACTTTATATCATCTAAAGATACTCCAAAAACAGCCATCATTTTAGGAAGAGCAATATTTACTATACTACTATCAAGTATAGACATGAAAGTACCTATAATAACTACAGCTAACGCTAACCAACTACTTGCTAATGATTCGTTATTGTTCTCTCCCATTATATCACCTCATCATTTAATATGAATCTTAATAACTGCATTAGTTCCTGGAAGAATCTTTTCATCAAAATTATCAAGTTCAATTTTTATAGGTACCCTTTGAACTACTTTAGTAAAGGTTCCACTTGTTGATGCTGGTAATAATGATATAGCAGAATTAGATATTTCCCCTATTGTTTTTACTTTTCCACTAAATTTTTGTGAATCATATTCATCAATAGTAATATCAACCGGTTGTCCAACTTTTACTTTTTCAAGTTTTGTTTCTTCTATGTTAGCAGAAATATAAAGCTTAGTTGGATCTACTAACGTAATTAAAGTTTGACCTGTTGATAAAAGTTCTCCAACAGTTCCCTGCTTCTTTACTACAATTCCATCAATAGGTGCTCTTACTAAAGATTGTTCTACACTTGTGTCTGGAAGATTATTCATTTCTTGACGCGCTAGTATTTCATTTTTTGTTACTTTCTCTCCTTCATCAACATTAAGCTCTAGTAATTTACCAGAAATTTGTGGAGTTACACTAACAAAATCTGCATTAACTCTTGCATCTTCAGTTGAAACATAGTATGCATTTTCATACCAATAGTAGAATCCTATACTACCTAATGCTACCACAATTGCCAACAATATTCCAATAATTAATATTTTACGCTTTCCTTTCATATTCAAGTCACCTCTTCCCTTATTCCTTTAATCCAATTTCAGCAAACATACCAGGCTTTAATTGTGAATTTGGGTCTGATAAACTAACTTTAACCAAAATATTTCTACTTTGTGAATTTAGTTTTGAATTTATTACAGTTATCTTTCCGTCAAATTCAACATTATCTACTTCTGATACTTTAACTACTACATCTTGTCCTTCTTGAAGCTGACCTGCAATATCTAAAGGTGCATATGCATTTACCACTAAAGCATCTGGATTAGATATTGAAACAAGAGTTGCACCTGGAGATGCCATTTCACCTACATTAATGCTTTTAGCATTTACTACACCCGAAATCGGCGCTGTAAGAGTTCCATTATTTAATGTTGTTTGTGCAGTTTTTAAAGCAGCCTCTGCTTGTGCCACTTGGGCTTTATAAACATCTATACTTGTTTGTGTTGCTCCATTATTAAGCATGTTTAATTGTTCTTGTGCAGATTTCTGTTGTGACTCTGCAGTTGTAAGCTGTTGATGTGCAGCTTCAAGCTGCTGCTGAGTATTTGCTCCCGCATCAACTAAAGCTTTAGTACGATCATAGTTCTTCTTAGCAACATCATAAGCTTCATTTGCACTATCTAAAGTTGCTTGAGCTTGGGATATTTGTTCTGGACGTGTAGAATTCATAGCGTTAGTTAACGTTGCATTTGCAGTATCAACCGCTGCCTGTGCTTGATTCACTTGTGCTTGCAAGTCTTGAGTATCTAACTTAACTATAGTATCACCTGCATTTACTTTTGACCCAACATCAACTAGTACTTCTGAAACTCTTGCTGAAATTTTTGAAGCTATATTTGCTTGATCATTTGCTTCTATTTTTCCAGCCATTATGTATTTATTTTTAGCTTGCTCTGCAGTAGTTTCAGCAGTTTTTGAATTATTGCTTGTATTTCCGTTATTAGTCGAACCGCAACCACTTAACATTAGTGCTACAACTAAACAAACTAACATAGTCTTTTTCATATTAACCCTCCATGTACGAATTAGGTACTGTCAAAGTTTTTTATCTAACTAAGGCAGCAACCCTTTAATTTTTCTTATTTTTTATATAAATAACTTGCCACCCCCAAAAAGTTAAGATATTTTATACTTGCAAAACAAAAACACTGAACTAAAAAAGGAGGCAAGCTATTACCATGATTAATAAGTTTCTTCTTGAAACTGTAATTTATCTTATTGAAATTATAAAGTATCTCATGACTTTGCTGGTTGGCAAAAACTTGCTTAAAAGCATTTCGGACGAACCTGTTAAGAAAGAATACCGAAAGCTTCAAGTAGATGATCAACCAATCTTTGATGTTCCCGAAAAACTTAACTATAAGCTTCTAATAGCTGAATATGAGTTTAAGCACGGCAAAGAATTTGCTCCTGTGAAACCTCGCAAAAACAAAGCGTTAGCTCCTAAGGATGTTATCTGTCCTAAGTGTGGTGCTCCACATACCTATCTTTACGATAATAACGGAGGCCGAGGACAATATCTTTGCAAAGTCTGTGATACCACATTCAATCCTAAAAATTACTATCAGAAATCCATAGTGTTAAGATGTCCTCACTGCAGTAAAACACTTGAAAGAATCAAGGCGCGTAAGGATTTCTACGTTTATAAGTGTAAGAATGATAATTGCTCTTTTTACCAAAATAATCTTAAATCAATGACAAAATCTGAAAAACAAGATTTTAAGAAGAATCCTGGTAAGTTCAAAGTTAGATACATATTTAGAGATTTCACTTTTGACTTTAAGCCACTTTCTAAAGAAAGTCCGGTAAAATCAAAGGTTTCTCTTCCAAACATTATGATTTCTTCTTACACCTTAGGACTCATTCTAACTTACTACGTTAACTACGGTTTATCTTCCAGAAAGACAGCTGCATTGCTTAAAGATATTCATGATATTAAAATATCTCATCAAGCAATTTTAAACTATGTTAATGCCGTTTCAATTGTAGTTAAGCCATTTATAGATAACTACGATTATAAACTTTCTGACTCTTTCTGCGGCGATGAAACCTACATAAAAGTTAACGGTAAGTGGAACTATATTTTCTTCTTTTTTGATGCTGTTAAAAAGATTATTCTATCTTACAGAGTATCACCACATAGAGATACCGAAACGGCTGTAAAAGCCATCGATGATGTTCTAAGTAAGTTAAAAGAAATACCTGAAGATCTTAATCTTATAACTGATGGTAACCCTATATATCTTCTTGCACAGCACTTCTTTGCAAGCCATAGTATAAAATTCGATGTTACTCAAGTTATAGGCTTAACCAATAAAGATGAAGTTTCAAAAGAATATAGGCCATTGAAGCAAATTATTGAACGTCTTAACCGAACCTTTAAAGGCAATTATAGAGCTACTACTGGCTTCGGAAGTCCTAACGGGTCGGTTGCATTTGTAACTATGTTTGTGGCATACTTTAACTTTCTAAGACCACATTCTGCCCTTGAAGGCAAAACTCCTGTAATCCTTGAAGAGTTAGAGTCAATGTCCAACATGCCTACTAGATGGTGCAAATTTATTGAACTATCTCAAGACTTTGTTCTAAATAACTGTACAATAACTGCCTAATGATCTAAAGCAGTTGGTGAAACGCACCCTTGACACGCCCACAAAGATAAATGGTAAAATATCTCAATAGGCGGGTCTATTAGTCATGTTCAAAATTATCATTCACCCGTCCTTAACTGCCTAAGACCATTTATCTTTAGGTGTGTCAAGGGCAACTAGCAAACATAATTTAACATTAAATGGTAGTTGGATTGATTTTTCATATATTTTTTACACTACCACGAATTATTTATATACATATTGTTCGCATACTAACAGTATGTATTATACAATAGATTGTCCTTGTAATCAAGAATATTATTCCATGAATTTATACATTTTTTTCGAAATCGTATACACCTTTCACCAAAATTTCTTAATCTTTTTTCATTTATTTTAAATATAAATATATTTTGAACACAAAAAGTCATGCATATGTATTTTGCATGACTTTAATATTCTCTTAAATTTGGGATAAGTTTATATTCAATAATCTATTCAGGTATTTCCAAATAGAAAGTCACTCCGTCTTCCATATTTTTTATTTTAGTAATTCCACCATGAAGTTGTGCAATCAATCTCACTAATGACAAGCCTATACCATGACCTCCATACTTTCTCGATCTCGATCTGTCCACTTTATAGCATACATCCCAAAGTTTATCCATTTCTTCCTCACATATATTATCACCAGTATTGAAAACACCTATCTTTATTTTATTTTCTTCTTTCTTGCCTATTATATTAATAATTCTTCTGCCCTTCACATGGTCGATGGCATTCGTAATGAAATTATTTATAGCCTTCTCAAGCAAGTCTCTATCAGCATGTATTTCAAAATCCTTCACGCACTCCAAGGTAAACGTAATATTTTTTTCATCAATTGCTGGTTTAAATCGTTCTACAATTTTGCCTAGAAATTCATTAACATCAAATGATACAATATTTAATTTAATCATTCCACCTTCCATCATAGAATAATGTAAAAGTTCTTTAACCAAGCTATCCATTCTATCGCATTCTTCAACTAATATAGAACAATATTTATCTATTGTTTCCCTATCATTGGCCACTCCAAATTTGATCCCTTCCGCATAACCTTTAATTATCCCAATTGGGGTCTTTAATTCGTGAGACATATTCCTTACAAGTTCTTTCTTACGCTCCACATCTTGCTTAAGTTCATCTATACTTTTATTAAGCTTCTCAGAAATCCTATTTATGCTATTTCCTAGCCTTCCTATTTCATCTTTCGAATCTATATTAACAACCTTATCAAATTTAAGATTAGATATATTTTCAGCAATTTTACTCATTTCTATAATTGGCTTTGTTATTTTATTAGAGAAAATAATAATAAATATGGCACCAATAATCATTACTATAAATCCTGCTAATATGTAAAATTGATTTGCGATTACTACACTCTCACGAATACTCTTAAAAGACTTCTTTAGAATAATAAAATCTCCATTCTCAATTTGTGAAACAAATACTAATTTTGTCCTTTGATCATTGTTTTTCTCATCAATATAGTAAACATACTTTTTCGAAAGTCTTTTTTCATTTCCTATAATAGTTTGTTTAATCTCCTTGGATAGACGTTTTTCTTCATCATTTGATTTAGGACGAATAGAATTATATTTTATATCATAATTATTATCAACAATTATTGTATTAATGTTATCAACACTTTGTATTGTGTCTGCATATTGATAATTGTCTTTTTCTCCTTCCATATATTCATCCTTAATTTTCTGACTTACTGACACTAAGACTCCCTTATTTTTATAAATATAATATGATTCTAGGAAAACTGAATTCAAAATTATCCCACCTAAAACTAGTGAAATCATGAGAATCATAAATATACAGAATAATTTTGTCTTAATTGTTTTCATATTTTTCTACCTCAAACATGTATCCACTTCCTCTTATAGTTTTTATCCAATCTCCTTGTTCCGAAAGTTTAGCCCTTAAAGTTTTTATATGTGTATCTATAGTTCTTATATCACCATCAAAATTATATCCCCATACTTTATCCAATATCTGCTCTCTGCTTAGAACTGTATTAGCATTTCCAACTAAATATAGTAAAAGATTATATTCTTTTGGATTTAATTTAATTTCTTCATCACCAATCACTACCTTATGAGTTCTTTGATATATCCTTAAGTTTCCTACAGCTATTTCGTCTGAGAATTTCTTCTTTACTTTCTTTACGATGTTATTCAAACGTGCAACGAATATCTCATAACTAAACGGTTTTCCAATATAATCATCCGCACCTTTTTTAAGCCCTAACACTTCATGTTTTTCATCTCCTAATGCTGTCAGCATAATTATTGGCACTTCAGATTTTTCTCTTATTTCTTTAAGAACCTCCCATCCATCGTACACTGGCATCATTACATCTAATATGACCAAATCAATATCATTATTATTAAAAAACATATTAATAGCTTCTTCCCCATCACACGCTTCTATAGGCATGTACCCTTCTTTTCTTACTATATCACATACTAAATCACGAAATATATTGTCATCTTCGGCTATAAGAATTTTTATATCCATAATATACACCTTCTCTAATGTAAAAATTAAAAGCAGGTTCAAGATTTTTAATCTATAAACCTGCTTTTATATTAGCATAACTTTACTTATTTATACTATTTCAATAGTATTACAATTTTATTAACAAATATAAATTAAATAGTACATTATTCAGTATATACTATAATTGGAGTTCCCGGCTCAATATTTTCAAATATTGTTTTTGCTAAATTATAAGGTGAATTTACGCATCCATGTGAACCGCTTGTTAAATATATCTGCTTACCAAACACTCCATTTCTCCAACTAGCATCATGAATACCTACATTTCCATTAAAAGGCATCCAATAATCAACTGGTGAACTATAATCTTCACCCTTTAATGTCGCATTTTTCTCTTTGTAATTCAGAACATATGTTCCTACTGGTGTACCTGTATTATTACTTACATTTCCTGTAACAACATCATCATCAACAACTAGAGCTCCATTTTTATAAAACCATACATGCTGCTTAGTAATATTGACTTCTACATAAGTATTCCCTATATCGTTAGTTCCTTTTACAAATGCATTTTGTGCATATTTTGGTTCCTTTGTTACATCTTGTCCATTCTTTATAATTTCTATTAAATCTTTTACTTCTTTAGAGTTATCAACAATCCATCCATAATTACCGCCACTCACTTGTACTGTTTTTTTTGTTGTTGTAACAAAATCTCTTGTGCTACCAAAAGTATTATAAATGCTAGATATTTTATATACATAATTCCGAACTTTATCTTCATTGATTGTAACTTGCATATTGTCATCTACTCCAAGCCAGTTATGTATAGTAGATCCATCCAAAACTTCTTTTTTTCCATTTGAATCATACGTAATTTTTAATCCTATGTATTTATTAAGTGTATCTCTTGCTGCAGTTACTTCCTCTGACTTTGAAGTATATTTAGGATTTTCATAACAATTGCTTGAATCTAAATCTATTGATGTCTTCCCATCAAGAATCGCATTAGCTACATTATCATGTAAAGCATCTTTATTTATCTTATTTCCTAAAACTTCATCTACTATCTCGTATTCTCCATCTTTATAATTTAAGCTAGCATTTTGTGGTTGGGTTATCTTCTTGTTACTAACACAAGAAAGTTTATTTAGTGTTTGGTTTAATTGTTCTTCATCATACATAATTATCTGGGATGCTTCAGAATTATTTTTCTTAAAAAATGTACTAGGCCAAGCAAATGAACTTTGGTTATTCTTTAATTCTTTGATCTTATCAGAATTATATTTTAATCCAATATCACTAGCTTTAATTTGTTCTTTTACATCTCCTCTTTCGTCTAATTCCAATGCATATGATTGCATTTGGGCAGCTAGCTTTTCTTCTGCTCCCTCAACGGTCTGCCCACCAACATTAACCCCATCAATTACGGTTCCAAAGTGAAAATGATTAATAGAATATAATGACATACCTAAATATATAGCACCCAAAGTACAGAGAGAAATTATAACCCCTGGCATAACCTTGTTACTACTTTTATTTCTTCTTTTTCTCATTATATCTACTCCCTTCGCTACTATTATACTAAAAAATCTAAATTATTAATATATAATTTTTCACCAAAAAAAGCCACCATAAATAGAAAATGCATTTCTATTTAAAGGTAGCTCACTCTCACATACTTTTACAGTACTCTGCTAATTTATTTGCAGCTTTCATTGCAGTACTTACAGAACCCTCTATCCATCCATGCGTTAAAGAAACATGTTCTCCTGCAAAATATACTCTATCATTATATTCTGGCTTTGCCATCGCATTAGAAAAAAGTTTTTGTTGCCGAGGCATAAAGTAGCAAAATGCTCCATAAAATCCTTTTTCTCTATCCCAGTCAACAGTTTTATAATCTTCGACTACATAATCAAGATATCCTCGTGGAAGACCATGGACATCCTCAACTTGCCTTTTAATCAATTCAAATCGTGCATTATCGTCTAAGCTTCCTACGCGTATTCCGTCTAAACCTAAATTATATGACGCTAGCAGAACTCCTTGATTATCCTTAGCACTTCTTTTTCTTCCAACAGAAACATTCATATTATTTTCCGTTTTGCCACCATATCCGGTAATAATATTATGACTAGGATACCATATGGTTTGAATTGGCAAATCAGTATTAGATCCTCCACCGATTATCTTCTCATTATCATTTCCTTTTTCCCAAAAACGTTCATTACACATAAAAAGAGTTTTTTGAGATGATGTATAAAAAACTTCTCTTATTGACTGCATTTTTTCATTGCTAAACATAGGAAATACATTCACATCCCTAAGACTTGAAAAAGGTATTGCACAAACAACGAAGTCGAAAGTTTGACTATAAAGCTTAGATGACTTCTCTTCCTCGTATTCTAACACTACTTTCTCCTCTATATCATTAATTTTATATATGCTTTTTACTGTCTTTCCACTTTCCCAAGATACTTTCCCCAATTCTTCATCTCTAATATTATTATATTCTTTTGGTTTTTTAGACATTAACGAATCATAAAAAGCTAGTGGTAAATTTACTGCTCCACCAACAATTTCGTACCTATATGCATAATCTACAGTATATTCCTCAATTAAATTTTCAGAATAACTATTATAATAAAATGAACCTAGAAAAGGCGCAACTCCCGAAATTAGTTGTATCGCTCCTTCACTTACACCCATCTTTTCA
Source organism: Clostridium beijerinckii (assembly GCF_036699995.1). Taxonomy (NCBI): domain Bacteria; kingdom Bacillati; phylum Bacillota; class Clostridia; order Eubacteriales; family Clostridiaceae; genus Clostridium; species Clostridium beijerinckii. The sequence goes on from NZ_CP144906.1 coordinate 4,346,452, forward strand.
AGTACTTCCCTTATTCCAAGACTACCAACATATTTAATTATATCTGAATAATTTTCTTTTACCTCTAATAATTCCTTTCTTATGGAGGGAGGTATTTTAAATAAATTACTTGACAATGCATCTCCAATTATTTTCTGCCATGGAGTATTTCGCTCCCTCTCAGTCAAGTTAAATTCCGGGTATATATTTTCCATTACACTTTTACCTTGAGGATCATTCCTTGCGCGTTTATGTCGTATATAAAATAATGCATTTTTATTATTTTGAATAAATGGTCTTGTTTTTATACCAAAAGTATTAATATAATGCCATGTTGTTTCATGACCTACTGGTGTACGCATAGCACCAAATTCACCATAAAGTCTTTTCTCCTCATCAAAATAATAGGTATAGATTCGCCCTCCAATCCGCTTCTCTTCTGTTTCAAAAATAGTAATATCAAAACCTAGTTTTCTAAGTTCAAAGGCTGAGGCTAAACCTGCAATACCGCCTCCTATTATCCCAACCTTAATGCCTGAACAACTTCCAGGAGGTAAAATTGTTGTAATATCTTTTGGTGGACTTAATAATTCAACTATATTATTAAAATCTTCAATACGATTCGCTTCCTCTAAAGTCATCCTTAACATTTCATGCCTTTCTTCATCAGTTGGATTATCTGGTTGAATAAAATTTGTTTCTCTAGGCAAATAAAGCCACTCCTTTAAACAAAATCACTATAATTAAATATATTATTCTAGCAACTACAAAAGACCAGCTAAAAGCTGGTCTAATTTTTAATCTTATTTTATTAAGCTCTAAATTGATGTTTTTATGGAGATTTAATAATAACAAACAACTGGAGTTCCCTCGTTAATATTATTGAATATAGTATTAGCCAGATAATATGGAGAATTTACGCATCCATGAGAACCATTTGTCAAATAAATTCTTCCTCCAAATACTGATCTCCAACTTGCATCATGAATTCCTATTCCTCCATTAAAGGGCATCCAAAAATTAACTGGACTGCTATATCCTTGACCTTTTAAAGTAGCATCTCTTTGCTTGTATTTCAATGAATATACTCCAGTAGGTGTTGAAGTATTATTGCTTACATTTCCTGTAACCACATCACCCTCTACTACTAGAGAACCATTCTTATAAAACCATACGTGCTGCTTGCTCATATTTACTTCTACATAAGTATTCCCAATATCATTACTTCCAGGAGACATTGCTGATTGCGTATATTTAGGTTCTTTTGTTACAGATTGTCCATCTTTTATACTTGAAATTAATTCTTTTTCTTCATCATTATTATTAATTAACCAACCGTAATCTCCTCCGCTAACTTGTACATTAGTGCCTAGCGATGTAACAAACTTTCTTGTCTTGCCAACTGTATTGTAATTATCTAATATGCTATTTAGATATTCTTTGATTTTCGGTTCATCAAGTGTAATTTCTAAATTATTATTTACATTAATCCATTTGTTTATTATAGATCCATCTATCACTTCGGTCTTATCACCAAAATTATAGGTTATTTTAGAGGATATATATTTATTAAGGGTATCTTTAGTATTAATAACCTCCTGAGATTTTGAAGTATATTGAGGCTTTTCATAGCAATCCTCCGAATCCAAATCTAATGTTGTTTTCCCGTTAAGAATTGCATTCACAATACTATCATGTAGTGCCATCTTATCAATTTTATTACCATATACTTCATCAATAATTTTATATCCATCATCTGTATATTCAAAACTAGGGTTTTGTGGTTCATTTACGTTATTACTATTAAAACACGAAAGATTATCAATGCTTTTTTTTAGTAACTCATCATCATAAGTAACTACATTTGTTATCGCAGAATTATTTGTTCCTAACAATGATATAATCCATTTAAATGGATTTTGCTTATCTTTTAGTTCCTGAACTTTTCCATCTGAATTATACTTAAGATTTATCTCATTTCCTTTAACTTGTTCTTCATTATTTCCTCTTTCTTTTAATTTCAAAGTATAATTTGCAATTTCATTTGGCATTTCTTCATCTACTTCTTGTACAGTCTTACCTGAAACATTAACACAACTAACCGTAGAACCGAAATAAAAGTGGTTCATAAAATAGATTGCCAGCCCCAAATATATGGCAAGTAAAGTAAAACATGAAACTATAATGCCTATTAAAAGCTTTTTGTGTTTATTTTTCTGTATTTCCATAATAACGTCTCACCCCGTTATCATTATACAAATGTATGGAATAAATAATGTATGCTTTATTTACCCATTTATTTTTCAACAATATCATTTTTTTACAAAACATCCCATATTATCTTACTAGGTACTACTTAATAATCAATGCGCATAAATTTATTTACAAATTATCTCATACTTTATGAGACATCAAAAAGTTATATTTACTACTCTATTCTTTCTTTCTCTTTTTAAAATTTCTGTATCTCTCTAACACATCTATGTTCTCAGCAAAGAACATATTGAGCATATCTATATTATTAATAGTTTCGCTACTAATAATATGTTCAATCAATTCTGTTTCCTCTAAAATATCCTGTTCACACTCTAAATATTCCAAAAACTTTTTTACAATATTGTGCCTTTCAAGCAAATATCTTCCTATGTTTATCCCTTCCTCTGTGAGAATTATTACTCCATACCTTTCATATTTTATAAGAGATAATTCTCCAAATTTTTTCATCATTTTAGATGCCGATGAATCGCGAACATTCAGCATTTGTGCTATTTTATTTAGCCGAACTACATTTTCCTCCATGCTACATCTATAGATCATTTCTAAATAATCTTCCATAGAAGGGGTGAGCAATTTTCTTGTTAAATTTATATTTTCGTATCCTCTTGCAGTATGAAAATTCTTTTCCATATTCTTCACCATCCAATTTCACTATATTTGGGGGATTTATATGTTTCCAACAGTTATATCTAAATTATTCTATATATGTTAGCCTAAAAAAATTTTTCTCTAAACTTGAACTTACTAATAATATACAAGAAGTCAAATTAATATGAATATTAATTTTGTTACCATTTAATTAGATTTATAGTTTTTGCTCTTTAGGTTGACATTAATGTTAATAAAACCACAACATTTAATATGATCTAAATATTTAAGACACATATTCCAGGCTACATAGCTAACCTCAAAAAAATTAGGAATGTTATAATTTAAAATATTAAATTATAACATTCCTAATATATAATTATATTTAACTTTCTGAAACTTCAGCCGATTTTATATGATCGATATATTTTTCTCCCCAAATAGATATGCTATCCAAAACCAATTTAAATTCTTTTCCTATATCAGTTAATGAATACTCAACTTTTGGCGGTACCTGGGGAAAAACCTTACGATTTACCAACCCATACTCCTCTAAACTACGGAGCTGTTTTGTTAATGTAGCTTGCTTTAGTTCAGGCAATAATCTTTGTAATTCTCCAAAACGAAGCGTTTTTGTACTTAAATTATGTAAAATTACTATTGCCCATTTACCTGCAATAATTTTTTGTGCTGTTACAAACGGACATTTGCCAAATAAATTATATTCTTCCTCCATCATGTACCCCCTTAGTATATTTATGATACTATATATTTAAAATAATCCTACTTGAAAAAATTACGGTAATAACCTATATTATGTACAAAGAGATTATAACATATTAAAATTTAAGGAGCAATTAAGATGAATGAAGTATTAGAATTTTTGCTTAATAACCCTACCTTCTATATTGCAACTATGGATGGTGATCAACCAAGGGTAAGACCTTTTGGTGCAGTAATGAAATATAAAGATAAATTATATTTCACAACAAACAACACCAAATCTGTTTTTGAACAATTAGTTGCAAACCCTAAAGCTGAAATTTCCACAACTTCACCTAAAGGTGAATGGATCCGTTTGACTGGAAAAGCAGTTTTTGATTCCAGCACGGAAGCAAAATCAGCTATGTTAGAATCAGTTCCATCCTTGAAAAAAATGTATAGCTTAGATGATAACATCTTTGAAGTGTTTTATCTAGAAGATGCCGTTGTAACATTTAATTCTTTTTCTAGCGGACCTAAAACAATTAAACTATAATAATTATTTGTAATAGTCTAAAAAAGCTATACTCTTATTTGATGTATAGCTTTCAATTTTATGATTGCCAAAAGACCTAACTAATCTCAATATCCTCTAATTATATTTCACAAATATACATTGATATTTCTATTAATCATTCTGCCAATTCATATTTTAATGTTCACTTTTATCATAATGAACATGTAGTAATTCTTTAGTCCTATTCTTTAGCACACCTTCATATAAAGATTTAACTACCAGATTTTCTTCACTTCTTTTAATTTGCGTAACCTTATCAATCTTATATAGTCCTTTTGCCCTTTCATTTTTCTCTTCCATTAATCCAAAAGGTTGCCCCGCTCCAGCTATACATCCTCCAGGACATGCCATAACTTCTATAAAGTCAAAATGTTCTTCTCCACTCTTAATTTTTTCAATTAGATCTTCTGCATTTCTAAGTCCACTAATAATGCCTATTCTAATGGATTCATCTTTAACTTGAAGTTCACATATTTTTACTCCTTTCATACCTCGAACACCTATAAATTCTATATCCTTTAACACTCTTGAAGATTTATCTTTAACAACTTCACGAATAACAGCTTCCGTTACTCCTCCCGTAACGCCAAATATTACTCCTGCCCCTGAGTAAAGAGATAGCGGTATATCTGATGCTTCTGCCTCAATTTCATCAAACTGTATACCGATTTCTTTTATCATTGCACATAGTTCTGCTGTAGTAATTACATAATCAACATCCGGAATATTATCACTTATAAATTCTTCTCTAGCTGCTTCTGCTTTTTTAGCTGTGCATGGCATAACTGCTACAGATATTGTTTCTCTATCCTCTAAAGAATCTTTTTCTTTGAAATATGCCTTAACAACAGCACCAAACATCTCCATTGGTGATTTACAACTAGATACATATGGCAGTAATTCAGGATATTTATTTTCTACATATCTTATCCATGCTGGACAACAGGAAGTAAATAGTGGAAACTTATTGTCATCAGATTCTAACTTCTTTAAGAATTCTTTTGATTCTTCAATTACCGTTAAATCAGCACTTAGAGAAGTATCATAAATATTTTCAAAGCCCAATCTTCTCATGGCCGCAACAATTTTCCCCATAACATTTTCACCAGGTTTCATACCGAATTCTTCACCTAAAGCAACACGCACTGCTGGAGCAACTTGCGCTACAACTCTCTGCTTAGGGTCATATATTGATTTCCAAACATTTTTAATATCACTCTTAACAACTATTGCTCCTGTAGGACATACAGTAGCACATTGTCCACAATTCACACAATCTGTCTCTGCAAGGCTTTTCCCAAATGCTGGACTCACCACCATATTCGAACCTCTATTGGCAAAATCAATCGCTCCTACGCTTTGTATTTCATTACACATCCTAACACAGTCTCCACATAAAATGCATTTATTAGGATCTCTAATGATTGATTTAGATGATGTATCTAAATCTTTTTTTCCCTGAATGCTTTTAAATCTAATATCTGTCAAACCAAAGCGTGATGCTAATTTTTGTAGCTTACACTTTCCATTCTTTTCACATATAGTGCAATCTCTACAATGTGTTGCAAGCAACAATTCTAAAATTACCTTACGATACTTTTGAAGCTTTGGTGTATTAGTTCTAATTGACATCGCATCTTTTGGTGGCGTAGAACAAGATGTTAAAATGCTACCTCTTTCATCCTCGACTACACACATTCTGCACGCCCCATAAACTGATAGATCCGTATAGTAACAAAGAGTAGGTAAATCAATTCCCGCTTTTCTAACTAAGTCCAAGATATTTTTTTCTTTATCAAATTCTACCCTATTGCCATCAATGACCATATATTTTGACATAGTTTCTTACCATCCTTTCTGTAATTCATAAATTTCATATAATAAATAATAAAAAGAAAATAATATTATCGAAGAAATATTCAAATTACTCTAATCGCCTTGAATACACAGCTTTCAATGCAATTACCACATTTAATACATTTTGATTTATCAATGACATAAGTTTTCCTTATTTCTCCAGTAATAGCTTCTACGGGACATCCCTTAGAACACTTTGAGCAACCTCTGCATTTCTCTTTATCAATCTCATATGAAATTAATGACTTGCATACGCCTCCTGAACACTTTTTATCTACAACATGTTCTATATACTCATCTCTAAAATATCTTAATGTACTTCTAACCGGGAATGCTGCACTCTTTCCAAGTCCACAAAGTGCTGTATCAGAAATAGTCTCTGCTAATTCTTCTAATGTATCAATATCCTCCAATGTACCTTTACCATCTACTATATCATTAAGTATTTCTAACATTCTTCTAGTACCTTCTCTACATGGTATACATTTGCCACAAGATTCATTTTGAGTAAAATTCATAAAGAAACGTGCCATTTCAACCATACAATTTTTATCATTCATAACGACTAGGCCTCCACTCCCAATCATGGCACCTACTTTCTTTAACGAATCAAAATCTAAAGTTAAATCAAGATGATTTTCACGAAGACATAGACAACCTCCAGACGGCCCACCAATTTGGACTGCCTTAAATTCTCCCCCTTTCACTCCTCCTCCAATGTCAAATATTATCTTTCTCAATGTTGTCCCCATAGGAACTTCTATTAATCCTGTATTATTAACATTTCCCGTAAGAGCAAATGCTTTAGTTCCATAATTATTTTCAGTTCCCATAGTTTTATACCAATGTACCCCTTTGTTAATTATTGGAGATACATTACAAAATGTTTCTACATTATTTAGCACTGTTGGTTTACCAAACAAGCCTTGTTCTACAGTTCTTGGAGGCTTAACTCTAGGCATACCACGATTCCCCTCAATTGAAGCTGTTAGAGCACTGCCTTCTCCACATACAAATGCTCCTGCTCCCTGATTAATCTGAATATGAAAATCAAAACCTGAATTTAATATATTATCACCCAAGAGTCCTTTTTCCATAGCTTGTTCAATAGCTATGCGCAATCTTTTTACTGCAAGAGGATATTCTGCACGAACATATATATATCCATTGTGTGCTTTTGTAGCAATTCCTGCAATAATCATACCCTCAATAACACCGTGAGGATTTCCTTCCATCATGCTTCTATCCATAAATGCTCCCGGATCACCTTCATCGCCATTGCATACAATGTATTTTTCTGATTCTGCCTGCTTTAATACCTGGGCCCATTTCTTTCCTGTGGGAAATCCTCCGCCTCCACGCCCTCTTAAATGTGCCTCAGACATTTCATTAATAATTTCTTCAGAAGTCATGTCAAAAAGAGCTTTCGCAGTAGCACTATAGCCACCTTCTGCTAAATATTCTTCAATAGACTCCGCATTAATATGACCACAATTATTTAAAGCTACACGGGTTTGCTTTTTATAAAATGGAATATCTTCTTGCTTACTATAAAGCTTATCTCCATCCTTATAACTTAAACCAGTAACTACTTCATTACCAATAATACTTTTTTCAATAATTTCTTCACAATCATCTATACTTACCTTTATATATAGCCATCCCTCTGGTTCAATTCGTATTAAAGGTCCCATTTCACAAAATCCATGGCATCCACTCTTTTTCAAACCTATAGTATTGTCATGTGGTTCTTCCTTTAATTCTAATGTGACCTCTAATCCCTTTTCTTTTATTATCTCCTTAAATCTTCTATAAATGTTTAGAGATCCGCCTGCTACACATCCAGTGCCTGCACATACTAATATTTGCTTACGTTGTCTAACTAAAGCAGCCTTATATTTTGAGCTTATAGAATTTAGCTCTTCTCTTGTATTAATTCTCATTTGACAACTCCTCCTTTAACTGCTTCACTAGCTTTCTTGCTTTCTCTGGTGTCATTGACGGATACACTACATCGTTTACAGTGCAGACCGGAGCTAATCCACATGCTCCTAGACACGATACTGTTTCTACTGTAAAATGCATATCATCGGTTGTAAGTTTTTTCCCCGAAAGTCCTAATTCACTCCTAAACTCACTAAGAATAGGATCTGATTTCCTTACGTGACAAGCAGTTCCATCACAAATTCTAATCACGTATTTTCCTTTCGGTTCTAAAGAGAAATTTTCATAAAATGTTGCTACTCCATATACTTTAGCTTCACTAATCTTAAGTTCTTTTGCTATATAGCACAACGCCTCTTCTGGCAGGTACCGGTATTCCTTCTGAATTTCCTGCATAATAGTAATAATTTGTGTCTTGTCATAATTATTAGAAATTAAAATATCATCTAGTTTTTTTATTTCCTTTTGATTTACCATGATCATCCACCCTCCTATTATATATAATTAAGTACCTTTTATATCAAGACCACTATGAGTCAAGATTTCTCTTATTAGTATCTATTATTCTACATGTAATTATTTTCTCCTTTGTTTTAACATTGATTACACAAATAACTTACTATGTAAAATAATGTATGTTAATTTTCAATTATTTATCCATATATTTTTTTGCGAAAAGAACATGGAAAGTATTAAAAATTCCTAATTAAACAGGTAGAAAATAGTATAAAAACCACTGTATATATAAATTCTAACATTAGTGGTTCTTTTTTTATTTCTATATATTAACTAAAATATATTTTGTAAGAATACTTAAATTAGTTTATAATCAATAGCGGTTAAGATACTAAACATAGTTTTAATATAAATAATAATTGTGAGGTGTAGGCAAATGCAAAAGATACTTAGACCTGTATATGCAGAAATAGATTTAGATGCAATAGCTTATAATATGAAAAATATAAAAGACTTAGCTAAAGATAAAGAGGTAATCGCGGTCGTTAAAGCAGATTGTTATGGTCATGGAGCTTTAGATGTGGTTCCAACTTTACTTGAAAATGGTGCATCAAGGCTTGCCGTAGCAGTTCTAACAGAAGGAATTGAACTTAGAAATGATAATATAAATGCCCCTATTATGATACTCGGATATACCCCTTCGTATCTAAACGAAGAATTAATAAAATATGATCTTGAACAAACTGTATATGACTTAGATTATGCAAAAGAATTATCAAAAACAGCATTAAGCCTTAATAAGAAAGCTAAGATTCACATAGCTATTGATACAGGAATGGGAAGAATAGGATTTCTACCAACTGAAAAAGCAATAGATGATATTTGTAAAATCTGTTCTTTGGAAGGACTAGAAGTAATCGGAATATTTACTCATTTTTCTACTTCTGATGAGAAAGATAAAGAATATACTAATGAACAATTTGAAAAATTTAAGGATTTGCTAAAGAAACTTTCAAATCTTAATATAGAAATTCCTATAAAACACGTCTCTAATAGCGGTGCAATCATGGACATGCCAGAGACTTACCTAGATGCTGTTCGTGCTGGGATCATACTTTACGGATATTATCCATCAAATGAAGTAAAAAAAGAAAACCTTTCTTTAAAACCAGCATTGACATTAAAAGCAACTATAACACGTGTTCAAGAAATGGATGCAGGTATGTCTATAAGTTATGGAAGAACTTTTAAGACTAAGCGAAGAAGTTTAATCGCTACTATACCAATAGGATATGCAGATGGTTATTCTAGATTACTAGCTAAAAATGCTAAAGTCATTATAAATGGACAATTTGCTCCTGTTGTCGGAAGGATATGTATGGATCAATGTATGATAGATATTACAGATATTAATAGTGATATAAAAGTTGGCGATGAAGTTATAATTCTCGGAGAACAAGATGGGCTCAGATTTAATGCAGATAATTTCGCAGAAATAATGGGAACAATCAATTACGAAATACTTTGTATGCTTAAATATAGAATCCCGAGGGTTTATGTTAAAAACGGAAAAATATTTAATGTAAGAAATTATCTCTAGATTCAATCAACTTTACTTATAAAAATAAACTTGATATTTAATTATTTCTAATTAGTTAATAAGTTATAAATAAGATACTTCTATGTAAGCGCAAATAACGATGTATATGCACATTTGCATATACATCGTTATTTATATTTATTAATAAAATCTTATATAGATACCCACAACGGAAATTTTATTTATGCTGAATAAATAAAATTTCCGTTGTGGGTATCTATATCTCCTTGCTGTCATTGTTGTGTGCAGACTCAATTATAGCATGGATTTATCATAAATGTTTTTTGATTTATTCACTTGTAAAATTATTTAAGCGTTTTTGCACTATTATAGTATTAAATATAGTTTTTCTTAAATTTACTAATTTCAACGTATGAAATTAGTAAGAACTCTAGGCTCTATTTCCGGTAATGAAATTCCGGCATTTTTTCCAGCTTCTATAGATTTTAAAAGCCAAGCCATATTTTTGCCCAGTGTTCTCATTGTCTGCATTCCTTCTAGATCTTGTTCTATTTCTTCAGGAGTGTTTCCATGAACCATATTCCAATATTGAGAAGATACAACAGGCATATTTCTATCAGTAAAGTATTTATTTAATTGATCGAAAGCAGAAGTAGCTCCTCCACGGCGACAGCTTACAATTGCTGCACCAGGCTTATATGCAAAACAATTTCCTGCGTAGAAAAATCTATCCAAGAAAGATGTAATTAAGCCTGATGGCGCTCCATAATGGGTAGTGTAAAAAATATATGAAAAATCAATCCAACTACCATTTAATGTTAAATTATGTTTGCTAGTTGCCCTTGACACACCTAAAGATAAATGGTCTTAGGCAGTTAAGGACGGGTGAATGATAATTTTGAACATGACTAATAGACCCGCCTATTGAGATATTTTACCATTTATCTTTGTGGGCGTGTCAAGGGTGCGTTTCACCAACTGCTTTAGATCATTAGGCAGTTATTGTACAGTTATTTAGAACAAAGTCTTGAGATAGTTCAATAAATTTGCACCATCTAGTAGGCATGTTGGACATTGACTCTAACTCTTCAAGGATTACAGGAGTTTTGCCTTCAAGGGCAGAATGTGGTCTTAGAAAGTTAAAGTATGCCACAAACATAGTTACAAATGCAACCGACCCGTTAGGACTTCCGAAGCCAGTAGTAGCTCTATAATTGCCTTTAAAGGTTCGGTTAAGACGTTCAATAATTTGCTTCAATGGCCTATATTCTTTTGAAACTTCATCTTTATTGGTTAAGCCTATAACTTGAGTAACATCGAATTTTATACTATGGCTTGCAAAGAAGTGCTGTGCAAGAAGATATATAGGGTTACCATCAGTTATAAGATTAAGATCTTCAGGTATTTCTTTTAACTTACTTAGAACATCATCGATGGCTTTTACAGCCGTTTCGGTATCTCTATGTGGTGATACTCTGTAAGATAGAATAATCTTTTTAACAGCATCAAAAAAGAAGAAAATATAGTTCCACTTACCGTTAACTTTTATGTAGGTTTCATCGCCGCAGAAAGAGTCAGAAAGTTTATAATCGTAGTTATCTATAAATGGCTTAACTACAATTGAAACGGCATTAACATAGTTTAAAATTGCTTGATGAGATATTTTAATATCATGAATATCTTTAAGCAATGCAGCTGTCTTTCTGGAAGATAAACCGTAGTTAACGTAGTAAGTTAGAATGAGTCCTAAGGTGTAAGAAGAAATCATAATGTTTGGAAGAGAAACCTTTGATTTTACCGGACTTTCTTTAGAAAGTGGCTTAAAGTCAAAAGTGAAATCTCTAAATATGTATCTAACTTTGAACTTACCAGGATTCTTCTTAAAATCTTGTTTTTCAGATTTTGTCATTGATTTAAGATTATTTTGGTAAAAAGAGCAATTATCATTCTTACACTTATAAACGTAGAAATCCTTACGCGCCTTGATTCTTTCAAGTGTTTTACTGCAGTGAGGACATCTTAACACTATGGATTTCTGATAGTAATTTTTAGGATTGAATGTGGTATCACAGACTTTGCAAAGATATTGTCCTCGGCCTCCGTTATTATCGTAAAGATAGGTATGTGGAGCACCACACTTAGGACAGATAACATCCTTAGGAGCTAACGCTTTGTTTTTGCGAGGTTTCACAGGAGCAAATTCTTTGCCGTGCTTAAACTCATATTCAGCTATTAGAAGCTTATAGTTAAGTTTTTCGGGAACATCAAAGATTGGTTGATCATCTACTTGAAGCTTTCGGTATTCTTTCTTAACAGGTTCGTCCGAAATGCTTTTAAGCAAGTTTTTGCCAACCAGCAAAGTCATGAGATACTTTATAATTTCAATAAGATAAATTACAGTTTCAAGAAGAAACTTATTAATCATGGTAATAGCTTGCCTCCTTTTTTAGTTCAGTGTTTTTGTTTTGCAAGTATAAAATATCTTAACTTTTTGGGGGTGGCAAGTTATTTATATAAAAAATAAGAAAAATTAAAGGGTTGCTGCCTTAGTTAGATAAAAAACTTTGACAGTACCCCATAATGCACAGGAGAGCCAAAAATGAAACCATCAGCTTCATTGGCTTTTTCTAATGCAATATTTACAGTGTCATCATTAAACACACATTTACCTTTAGTTTTAGAACATCCTCCACAAGCTACGCAACCTCGGATTGGTTTGTTTCCAACGTGGAAGATTTCAATTTCAATGTTTTCCTTTTCTAATTCCTTAGCAATTTCAATTAAAGCCGTATAAGTACAGCCTTTAACTTTAGGACTACCATTAATAAGTAATACTTTCATTTTTACACCTCGTTTTAATTGTATGTATATTATTAAGTTGATATAATTAATATATAACATAATGATAAAAAAAGATAGAACGCACTTAAAAGTGAGATACTATCCAAAAGGAGAGTTATACAATGAAAGATATATCAAAAACAAGCAATCATTTAGGAACACCATTTGGTTATACAATATCCGTTATTGGTGGAAAATGGAAACTGATAATTTTATATGAACTTAAAGTCAATTCTGTTATGAGATATTCTGAATTAAAAAAGGGTTTAACAGGAATTACTCATAAAATGCTTAGTCAACAGCTAAAAGAATTAGAAGCCGATAAATTAATCATTAGAAAAGAATATCCTCAAGTACCTCCGAAGGTAGAATATTCATTATCAGAAAAAGGGTGGTCTCTTTCAAAAGTAATGAGGGAGATTTGTGATTGGGGACGTATTAATTGTGGTAATTAATTCACTATAAAAAGTTTGAAGTTTTATAAAATAAGTTTGAAATTTTTTGGTTTTAGATTTATAATTCAGAAAATTTCATGACATGTATTTACAGTTATAAAAATTTATAAAAAATAAAGACAAACTTTACGTTTTGTTGTATAAATTAATTTATGAAAAAACTAAGTCCTCGTCAAAGGCTAAGAATATTATTGAAAAATATTCGTTTCATAGTTCTCATCTAAAAGTCACTAGAAGCTATTTTTAAGACATTAAAAATAGCTTAGTTCCTCTTTTGTTTATTTATCTGTAAAATTATTCAAGTGAAAATGCACTATTATAGTTAAATATTCTTATTTGCTTAAATCTGTCATTACTTTGTAATATTTATAAGCAGGCATTTATATAATAAAAATTCTATTTCCTTCTTTAATCTAACTAATTCTTCAGAACTTATATTTTTTAATTCATCTTTTGTATTGGTGAATTCCTCACTTAATTCATCAAATAAAACTAATACTTCTTCTTTACTTATTTCTTTCAGTTCATCTAAGTATTTTCTTAAAGACCCTTCAATATTATTCGCCCAATTATCTATAGCCGTTACAGATATTTCATTTATCTTTTTCTGCCATGTTAAAGAATCATATAAAAAGAATATAGAATCGGTAAAAACATTTAAAGATTCAGTAATTCCCTTTAAAGATGTAGCCCTTATTGTTTTTAATAAGTGATTTAAATTATTATTAACTTCTCCAACAGATGATTTTTCAAATGTATTAGAAAGCTTCTTTAAATTTTTACTAATAGCATAATCCTTTTCTGAATTATTGAATTTACCTTTATATACTGTCCTAAACATTTCTCCTGTAGCTCGTTCAATAGAATCCCCTCTATGCTTTTCTATGATATCTTCTACAACCTTGTTATATGAAGGTGTACTTCTTTTAACATTCTCCTTTAGCTTAATAATTTCTGTGTTTAGAATGTTCTCAACTTCTCTATCTAAATTAATAACTTCATCTTCAATATAGGTATTTAAGTTTTCAGTTTCCTCGCTTGTTAACTTTGGAACATAGTAGTGCTGCATTAAGGTGAAGGTTTCTTCCTTCATTGACCATTTACTTTCATCGTATATATAGTTCGTAATATTCTCTTTGATTTTCATATCGGATTTTCCTATAAGCCTTACTGCTTTTAATTTTATTTTTACAAATCCGTTTTCTATAACATCTAATATCTCATCTTTTTTATCTAAAAATTCCTTAATTACATTAGCTTTTTCTACTACCTCTTCTTTTTTGCATTCTATTTCCGCAATTCTGGAACTAATTTTTATATCGCATTCACGCAATAAGTAATCCTGATAATTCTTTAGAGTTTCTGAAAGCTCTCCTTCTTTATCTGGATCATTAACTTTTTTGTATATATAGTTCCAGAGCTTATCTGTGTCAGGATTCTTTTCAATACTGCTTTCAATAAGAAATGTTTCTATATCTTTATGGATACATTCAGAAACGCTATTTCTAATTTCATTGATTCTTTTATTATCCATATCTATATTTTGTGGGCACATATTTACTGCAAGTACAACTTCCACATTATCGTTTATAATTTCGCCAACATATTTTAAGAACTGAAAATCATCTTCTCCAATTCCAGTTTTATATGACACAACATATATTATAAAATCGCTTTCTGGTATAAAGTTCTTTAAAACTTCTTCATGCCTTTCAACAAGTGATCCATATCCAGGAGTATCGAAAATCCTCATTCCAGAATACCTCGAATCTTTGCACGGTCCAATATATCTTAATCTATTTATATTACCATCTGGTTTTACTGTAAGATTCGAAAAACTATCATCATCCAAAACATCTATACTCAAATCATTATTTATAGCAAATAATGTTTCTTCAGAACTCTCATCTATTATAACTTCTGTTACAATTCCAGTTGTTGGTTTAACGCTCTCCACTAGTATTTTCCTTTGAAAAATACTATTTATTAACGCACTTTTTCCTGAGCTAGTCTCGCCTAGCATAACAATATAGTGAGCTGGATTAATTATTCTATCCTTTATTAATAAATTCTTTGCTGTAATTTCATCATTATCAAGAATATTAACTACCTTATCAATCCTGTTTTGTCTATCAACGCAGTTTTTAAAAATATTCATAATATTTATTTCTCCTTATATTCCTCGATTAATTCCCTTAATATTTTTAAATCTTTTTCAAATTCTAAAATATTTTCTTCGTTATAATTAGTTTCATACTGTTTCTCCAAGTCTTCCATATCTTGTTTAAAGATATTTTCTAGATTAGATTTCATTGCCTTTATGGATTCATCTATTTCCTTTTGTTTTGCCATTAGATCTCCGGTTATTTCTTCTTTTAAATATATTTCTAAATCTTCTATCATTGGCTCCAAATCTTTTAAAGTATAATGAGCTCTACTTTCAACTATTTTTTTCCTCATATGATCTCCAATCAAAGAAAAGGCTAAACTTATCCCCATTCCAACCAAAATTCCTACAGGGCCGCCAAGCATTCCCACTGCTCCAACTGTCCCTATTACCCCGGTTGATACCCCAAGTAATGCTGGAATCGACTTTTCATACTTTATTGAACTCTTTTTATTAAAGAATGATATATTCTCATAGGTTCCATTAAAACCTTTTATTCTTATATTTTCAAATCTGCTATTTATATTTTTTATAAATTCACCAATACTGTTCAAAATCTCATCCATTATATCATTTATGGCTTTATCAGATGTTTCTTTATATATTAAGCTAAGCCTATTACCATCAACTATTCCTTTATTTATAATTCTTCTTAATTCTATTCTTAAATTTTCAATGTTCTCTTTTATTATTTTAGATGAATTATCTATAATATTATTCATTTCATCTTCCGCATAAGTTCGAAAATCTCTTAATTTTCTTTTATTCTCCGATAACATTGTTTTTATCTCTTTGATTCTTTCTTCCTTTTTTAAAGTATTTTGATTGTCCTCATTTAATGCTAAAGTTTTATAAGTAGTTATCTTATCATTAATGTTTCTTAAAGCTTCATCAACTCTTTGGCTTAAAACCTTCATTAAATCTTTATTATATTCTTTCGAAATATTTTTAATTTCTTCTATTACTTTAACTATTCCTGAATTATTATAAGCTGCCTCATCTCCAGTGAATTTTCCTTTTACAGCCTCATAAACATTTACTATATCAACTTTTATATCTCTTTCTTCATTATGAGAATAACTTATACTACTTAATACGCCAGAGTTATGTTCTCTTGCCTCATTTGCATCTTCAATACTTTCATCATTCCATTTGTTTTGAACGAAAATAGTATTAGCTAATTTAGGCCACAAAGCATTTATAAAATTTTTCTCTGATCTTGTAATTGGTGGATTTGTCCTGATTAAAAATATTCCTGCCGTTAGCTTGTCTACATATTCTAAAGTAGTCTTCTGATTTTGCGGTGTCAAACTTCCAACACCAGGCAAATCCACAAGTACTATATCATCTTTTAAAACCTCGCTCTTGTTATATAATACTATTTTAGATACTTTAAGATTATTGGCTTCATTATAATCATTATGTACATATCTTTCCAATTCCTTTATACGTATAGATTCTTTTCTGCCATTTAGATAATATACTACAGCTTCATCAGTATTTTCTCCATATCTAACCTCAACTGGTACGCAAGTTGTTTCATCAACATCTGTAGGTAATATATTATCCTCCATTAGTATGGCATTTAAAAAGCTACTCTTTCCTGCACCTTGAATTCCTAAAACTGGAACTATTATTTCTTTCTTATTCAAATTCTCAATAAAATGTTCAAAGTATCTGTTATAATCTATACCTTGCTTCTCATTGTTAAGATATTTTTCTAATAACCTATAAAACCTTTCATCTTCTATTAAATTTATATATGTCATCGCCTATTATCTCCTTCTTCCAAAAAGCTTAGAAAAGAATGATTTATTTCCCCACTCTACCTCTTCCTGTATATAATCAATCTTATTATTAAGCTCATCCTCTAATTTACTTATTAATTCTATTATACTATCTTTATCTTCAATTTTACTGTCAATATCCTTAATTTTTCCTAAAATTGAATTTTTATTATTAATTAGATTATATTCCATAGATTTTTCTAAAGATTCAACTTTATTTTCAACAGATTTTTCAACCAAGTCTACTTTTTCTTCTATCTTATCTAAGTTAATATTATCTAATTTATCTAAAATCGCTTCTTTATTACTTGCTGCATCTTTTACTACTTTTAATCCTAATATTGCCAATCTTTCTTCTATAGATTCAAATAACACCTTACTTTGTTCTTCTACACTCTTTTGTATTACTGATTCTAATTTCGTTTCTGTCATTTCTCTTATTTTTAATATGCTTTTATTTAAATCTTCAAGTTTTTCTTCGAATTCTTCTTCATGAAACTCTTGAAAATTTTCTCGCAAGTCATTTATTTTTCTCTCAACTGGCTTTAATTTCTCAGTTAGCTCTTCTGTCATATTTCTAGATGCCCTTGAAAGTAAACTTAACATATCATCCTGTATTTCACCCATTATATTTTTTGTAACTTCATCACTTTGAATTAAAATTGATCTTTCTTCCATATATTCATTCATACTCCTTCCTCTTTAGAGGTATTCAAAAAATAGCTTAAAATCTTTTCAATAGTTTCTTGTTCTTCTACTCCTCTTGATAAAGGATTTTCAAGCAGTTTTTCTTTTATAACTTTATAATCACTTATCAAAAATTCATGAATTTCTTGTGATTCTATTAATGCCATATTATATATTGGATTTTTAGAATTAATTAATATATATTCAGGTCTTATACTACTGAACCTACTAATAACTTTATCTTTTAGGTTTTTAACTTCTATGAGAAGCTCCTCTATATTATTCGCATTTATAAATTCTCTGCATGAATCTATTACTAAATTCACTGATAAATTACTATTCTCCTTAAAGAAATAGTTTAAATTTCTGCTTTCTAAAATCTGCTTCTTAGAATTTCCAATTTGTATTCCATTAAAAATAATAAACATACTATAAGTCATATCTTTTATCTGTCTAAGTTTTTCATAAAATTTAAGCGTACCTTTTCCAGATTCATAGATAATAGCTATATCTTCAAAACTATATAAACCTTCTCTCTTTATTAATTCACATACTTCAAAATCTAGATCAATTCCATACATTCTAGAAATGAAATCTCTGCAAGAATCTATGTCCCATGTCCAAAAAAGCTTTAGACCCATATTGTTAGACTTTTCCTTACACTTTTTATTTATATATTTTCCAACTAATAGGTAGTTCTTTTCTAAAACTTTATTACTCAGCATATAAAAATTATAATGTAGCTTTGGAATACTATATGAAATATTTTTTTCATAATTATCACTTGTTATTGCTACCTCATTTTTCACATCCACTCTTAAATTAGAAAGCTTGTTTTTAATACCTATTAGATCCTTAGTTACTTCTCCTATATCATAAAGTTCTATATTTTGCTCTTTTTTTTCTTCAAATTCTTCTGTTCTTCTTGCTACTTCCTCATAGAAAGTATCTATTGCTTTTGTATATTGATTACTCCATTCCTTTAATATACTTATATATTTATTCTTATTTTCACTACATATTTTTTGGGCCCTCTTAATAGTCTCATCTTTATCAATTATTCTCTCGTCATATCCAACTTCTTTATATCCCCAGTCCTTGTCAAATATATTAGACAATAATCTTTTTCCCTTATTTAGAACCCCTTCTTTTTTAAATAACACAGTTCTTTCTTCATATTTATGCTTAATCTCAATATTTTTACTTTCGATACTTGGCAAAACATAAGAAGATCTTATATCTAAATTAAGACTATCATATATTCTTCTTTTATCTTTTTCACACTTCTTAACAGTGCTTAAAATATCACTTTCAATATATAAATTTTTATTGTTAATTCTATCCACTATATCTAGATAATCTTCTATATTTTCAGATGGAACCGATGATATTTCCTTTATTATATTTGAAGTAATGTTTTCAATTTCTTTAATCTTTTCAGCTATTTCATTCTGAGCAGTCTCAAATTTATTTGTAAGATTATCAATCTCTTTATTACTTACTTTTATTAATTCTTCTATTTCACCTAAATTATTTCCCTTTATAATTTCTTGATCAGTTGAAATTATACTATTAATTTTTTCTATTAGACTTTCAGCTCTCTGTCCATTAAGCTTTGGAGTAGTATTTTCCGCACAATTTTCTATAGCATTAACAAACATTTCAAAATTAGAACTATCATATCTTTCCTTGTCTTTATCCACAATTCCCATCAGCCCATTAAGTGCTGATATTTGAATAACTTCCGATATTTCTTTATCATCTGTAATTTCCATTAAGAGCCTCTCTGCTCTCTTTTTATACTTTTTTAATATAGTAACTTTATCTTCTTCAACTATTCCATTCCTACCAATTTTCTCCTCAATTGAATCTATCATATTTTGTACTAGGATTATCTGCTTGTCTTTCTCACTTACTATCTTAATTTTTTCAGCATTCGTTGCATCACTATTAGCCTTGACTGTAGTCACAAATATGCATATATCTATAGTTGGAAGTAATATCTCCAATGTCAATTTTTCATGATTTTCTAAGTTCCATGCATCTAATCCTGGGCTATCGATTATATGTATTTTCTCATCTAACATAAAATAAGGTGTTTTTATATCAATCTGAGTAACATTAAGCGTATTTCCAGGATTCCTGCTCTCATCCGCATATTCTGCTATAGCATCTTCATTTAGATTTTCTGACTCTAATACTTTAGGCTCACTATTCTTAAAATAAATAACAGCTTGTCTCTTTAATCCTTTTGATGCCGTAATTATAATACTTGAACTAGGTCTTATAGCCATGGGTAAAATCTTTTCACCAAGAAGTGCATTTACTAAAGTAGATTTTCCACTACTAGTTATTCCCATAATAGCAATTCGTATTATATTATCATCATAAATACTTTTTCGTTCTTCAAACCATGCTATATCCCTATTGTATCTGTTCTCTCTATAATTATTTTTACTTAAAACTCCTCTTATCTCATCAATTATATTCAATATGTAATTATCTTTTCTCATAAAACTCTCCATAACAACTATACTAATTCATACTATATCTTCCTTATGTATTTTCATAGTTCTGATAAGGCATATGAAATAAAATAACAAATCCAAAATGCCATGATTATTTTTAATTAGGCAAAAAATGGACTCATAGCAAGTCTATTAGTGCAATCTGCTGATAAGCAGATAAGTAAAAGTCCAAATCTATGATTTGGTTTCTTGAACTTAGTTAACTCATTTATGAGTTAATCTCCTATAAAAATGATTTGGTGCGAATCGCTTGCTCAATGAGCGTAGCGAGTCGAGTTTCCTCTATAATGTGAAATAGACTTGACAGATGAACTTATTGTTTTTTTGATTATGCCTAAATATATCTTATCATAATTAAGCATACTTATCTAAGCAAATACTTACTGAATAATAAAAATTTCACAATTTTATTTCCATCTTCTACACAATAATATGTTTTATTGCTAAAAACTCTCCATTATATATTTTAACTTGTCAGACTTATTATTAATTAAGAATCACTTATATTAATTTGCCAAATAAAAAACTTGAAAGAAATATCTAAGTATTCTTTCAAGTTTTTTATAAATATATATTGCAAAAATAATTTTTCATCATAATTCTAAAAATGTTGCAAGAATTTTAGCCGTGATTGTGAATTGCAATATATCAAAATTTTTATAAAGCTAAATTTATGCTTTATTTTAATTATAAGTATTATTCTAACTCCTCAAATTTTCATTAAATATATGTCTAAACTTTTCACTATTATATTTAGTTTCATTAATCTGTTTTATAGACATTGCCCCCATTATGCTATTTGTTATAATTACCTCTTCCGAATGTGTTAGATCATCTATAGTGATACTTTTTTCGGTTACCTTAAATTTTTTCATAATCTTATCTCTTATTATACCTTTTAATAATCCATCTTCACCATTTGGAGTAAAAATTTCATTATTTTTTATCATAAATATATTGGCACAGCTCGTTTCTGTAACATTGCCTTTTTCATTTAAAAATATCACATCATCGTAGCCTAATTTCTTAGCATTTTCTTTTTCAATTATGTTTTCTATATAGCATGTAGATTTGATAGAGGATAATCGTGAAGTACTGTTACGTCTTACCTTTGAAATTGTTAACGACATTCCTTTTTTATAATCGTCATCTTTATATGCAATTTCTCTTTCGGTTATTATAATGTTTAAAGGTGTAACAGTTATTTTTAATACTTTGTTTTTTATCTCCAACTTATTTAAATGATCTCTTAAAAATTTTTCTTCCACTAATGGCTGTAAATTTAATTCCATCATATCTTTTTTTAATCTCTGTAAATGCTCTTCTAAATATATAGGTTTCTCCTTACAAAGAATTGTTTCAAATATTCCTCTTCCAAAAAATACTCCATCGTCAAGCATTACTTTATCATAATCATGAACTATCCTTCTCACTATAATACCTCCATCAACGCTTTAGCTTTGTCTATTGTCTCTAACCACTCCTCTTCTTCAATAGATTCCCATGTTATTCCTCCGCCAACTCCTAAGTAAGCTTTATCCCCTTTTTTTATAATAGTTCTAATAACTATGTTAAAATCGCTATTTCCTCTTAAATCAAAGTACCCTATAGAGCCTGTATAGATATTTCTTTTCAGCTTCTCAAGCTCTTCTATTATTTCCATTGCTCGTATTTTAGGCGCACCTGTAATTGATCCCCCAGGAAAACACTCCCTTATGCACTTTACTGAAGACACATTTTCTCTTAATCTTCCTTCTATTGTTGCCACAAGATGAAATACAGTCTCATACTCCTCTAATTTAAAAAGCTCTGTAACTTTTACTGATTTAGGTTTACAAACTTTACTCAGATCATTCCTTTCTAAATCGACAATCATTAAAAGCTCTGATTTATCTTTTTCCGAAGCCATTAACTCATTTCTATTTCTCTCATCTTCCTCATAATCTTTTCCTCTAGGTCTAGTTCCTTTAATAGGTCTTGTTTGAACCTTACCATCTATAATTGATAAAAATCTTTCAGGTGAAGAACTTATTATTTGAAAATCTTCAAAATTCATATATGCTGAAAATGGTGCTTTATTTGTATTTCTCAATTTTCTATATATTTCATATGGCTTTTCATTATTATTACACCATATTCTTCTAGTCATATTAGCTATATATACATCTCCACTTCTTATATATTCTTTAAGAGATGCTATAGCTTTTTTATACTCTTCTTTATCAAAATTTGAAAAGAATTCATTATTTGTTTTTTCTAAATTTACTGGAAGCCCCTCAATATAATTCTTTAGGCACTTTTCTATATTTAGTATGCTATTTTTAGATTCTTCAAGTTGCCCAACTGAAGTTATATAAGTTTTTTTATTTTGTAAATCAAAGATTATTAGATTGTCAAAGAAAATAAAAATACTATCAGGTATACTAAAATCTTCCTTTGATTCATCTGGCAGACGCTCTAACACTCTTCCTATATCATAAGAAAAATAACCAATAGCACCGCTCACAAAAGGAATGTTGCTATTAATACTGATTTTATAATTCCCAATAATTTCGTCTAATTTTTCAAATGGATCTACATCGTTATATTCTTCATTATCAATAGTTACTTTTCTCCCTCTAGAGATAAATTTTTTATATGGATTCAATCCAATAAAGGAATACTTTGATAACAATTTGTCTTCTTTCGAACTATCTAAAAATATAGAATCTTTACTATCATTAAAAAGATCATATGTATAAAAAGGATCATAATATGTATTTAACTCTTTAATCTTAAAATCTATCATTTCTAAACCTCTTGCACTCTAAAATAAAATTCCCTAAGATTTTATGGCCTTCTTCCGTAAGTTCTGCTTCTGGATGGAATTGAACTCCATATATAGGTAGTTCATTATGTCTAATCCCCATAATTACCCCATCTGACGTTTCTGCCGTAACCACTAATTCTTCTGGGAGTTTCTTCTTATCAATAATTAGGGAATGATATCTTGTTACCTTTAATGGATTCTTAACATTATAGAATATCCCACTATTATTATGTATTACTTCACTTATTTTACCATGCATAGGCCTGTCACCTTTAATTATTTCTCCGCCAAAATAATGTCCTATACACTGATGTCCAAGACATATACCCAATATTGGAGTTTCATTTTTAAATTTATCAATAATATCTAGGCACAAGCCTGCTTGCTTGGGATTTTTAGGTCCTGGTGAAATAACTATACCATAATATTTATTCTTTCTTATGCTCTCCATATTAATTTTATCATTTCTAACTACATCTACAATTTCCCCAATTTCTTCAAAATATCTGACCAGATTATATACAAACGAATCATAATTATCTATCATTAGTATCACTTTAATCATTCCTTTTTAACTTTAGTTATTATAAATATATATGTTATTATTAAGTTTCAGCATTTCTATCTTAATTGAACTCTTGGCCTTAGCCTACTATAATTTTAAATATAAGTTTACTATTTCAACATATATGCTATTAGTTGCATACTTATTTTAACATTAAATAAAACACTGTTCCATTGATTGTATTTTCTCGTTCATAATTTTAAATTATATCTAGTCGTTCTTACGCTTCTTAATAAATTATATTGTTATCTCGTATTACCACCTAATAATTACCTATATGTATAATATATAATTTTTATTTATTATACATATATTCTCTTGTCATAGGAAGATCATCATTTATTCCTTTAGAAATTAGTAATTGATGAATATCTATTATTCCATTATTAAACATTGCCGCACATGAACAAAGATAAAGTTCCCACATTCTTATAAATTCTTCATCAAACATTTTAGAAACTTCACTTAGATTGTTATTAAAATTCGCTCTCCAATATAGTAAAGTCTTAACATAATGCCTTCTAAAATTTTCAACATCGATAGTATGGAAATTATAATTACTACAAATGTCTATAATTTCTCTAAAACTTGGAATAACTGCTTCTTTAAGAATATACTTTTTAATCCATGGATCTACAGAATATTCTTTTAACGAATTAATATAATCCAATAAACATAGACCTTTTGGTTTTAAGACAGAATCAATATTTTTTATAAATAGTTCATAATTCTCTCTTCCTATATGCTCAATCATACCAACACTTACAACTCTATCAAATGATAATCCACTTTCAGCTAAATTTCGGTAATCCATAAGTCTAACTTCTAGTAATTTTTCAAGCTTTCTTTCTTTTATTCTTTCATTAAATTTTTTATATTGCTCTTGGCTTAATGTAATTCCAATACCATGAACACTATATTTTTCTGCCGCTTCAATAAGTAAAGATCCCCACCCACATCCTACATCCAAGACGCTCATGCCTTCTTTTATGTTTAACTTTGCTAGTATATGATTAATTTTATTAATTTGCGCGTCATGCAAACTATCATTATTTGATTTAAAATATCCACATGAATATGTCATAGTATCATCAAGCCATAAGCTATAGAAATTATTTCCTATATCATAGTGCTCTTGAATCTCACCTTTTTGTTTTTTTGAAGAATTGGATTGAAGAATCGTGTTTTTTACTTGCTTACTACCTGATGAAATTTTATCAATCTGACTAATAAATATATTTATAACTTCAAATAAATCTCCTTTTATCTCTATATTCCCTTTAATATAAGCTTCACCAATCGCAAGGAACGTACTTCTAATTAAGTCTTTTTTACTTATTTCCCCCTTAATATTTATTTCGAATTGAGGTGTACCCTTCCCTATAATAAATTCTTTATTATTTTGAAACTTAATCCTATATGGTATATCATCGAACCTTGATAAATATTTAACATAAAGACTATTTATTAGATTCATATAGAATTCCTTTCTATAATTTAAATACTGATTAATTTATACTATTATATAATTTCAAATATGCTATACATTTAATTCTATATTTAATATAAATAATTAAAGAGACAGTCGAGAACGCATAATAATTTTACGCTTCTCTAACTATCTCTTAACTAACTTCTCAACTCATTTCATTTTTGTATAATTATCTTTTTCCTCATTTTATTTGCTAATTTTTTTGTTACTTTCTTTAGTACATTTTTACAATCACAACTTTTAAATAATTTCCCTCAGGAAATTTATCTGTAACTGCAAAATCTTCTGGAAGAGTATGTTCTTCTAGAATTTCATAATTTCTATGTGATTCTTTAAAAGCTTCATCTATAAACTTCTTAAATTTGCCCATATTAAAAGTAGCACAGTTTGTTGAAGCTACAATTACTCCTTCATCTTCTGTTATATCTATAGCTGATTTAACCAATCCTTTATAGTCTTTTGCTGCACTGAATCTATTATCTTTTGATGTCGCAAAGCTTGGCGGATCAAGAATAACCACATCAAATTTTAATTCTTCCTTTTTTGCGCGTTTAAAATATAGGAAAATGTCTTCAACAATTATTTCATGTTTTGTGAAATCAATATTATTTATAGTAAAGTTTTCAGTTGTTTTTTCTAGACTTCGGCTTGCTAAATCAACACTTGTAGTAATAGCACCACCTTTTGCAGCTGCCATTGAAAATGCTCCTGTATATGAAAAAGTATTTAAAACTCTTTTATTATTGGAGTATTTATCTTTGATAGACTTTCTTACTTCCTTTTGGTCCAAAAATACCCCAACCATGGCACCATCATTTAAATAAATTGAGAAATTAACTTTATTTTCTTTAACTATAAGAGGTTCAGGTGCTTTTCTTCCGCAAACATAGCTATCTTCATCTACAACCATGCCATTTTCTTCAAATCTCTTTTTTTCATATATGCCGTCAAAAGAAACTAAGCTTTTTATAGCTTTAATTATATTGTCTTTAAATGTATATATACCTCTGCTATACCAAGTGATGAGATAATATTCATCGAAATAATCAATCGTAAGACCTCCTATTCCGTCACCTTCACCATTAAATACTCTAAATGCAGTCGTGTCTTTTGAATGATAAAACTTCATTCTTTTGGAAAATGCATTTCTAATCTTATCATAGAAAAATTTATAATCCAAATTACTATTTTTACTATTACTTAAAATCCAGCCACAGCCTTTATTTTGTTTTCCATAATACCCCTTTCCTAAGAAAGCCTTTTTTTCATCTATAAGGGTTATGATTTGGCCCTCCTCTTTTAAATCTTTTATATTATCAAAAGCTTCTCCAAGAATTAAAGGATATCCATTTTTATATTTCTTAACAAATTCTTTTTTTACTGTAAGTATTGCTTCTTTCATATATGTATTTACCTTCCCGAAAACTATTGTATTAAATTCTAAATAATTATACCATAAATCTAAACTTGTTAATTACTAATTTAAAATTGCATATTTTATCGTGTACACTATATATTATTGTTTTTTTGCTCCAGATTAGATACTGATTAATTTATACCATATATAATTTCAAATATGCTATAGATTAAATGCTATATCCAAC
This sequence comes from Clostridium beijerinckii, assembly GCF_036699995.1. Taxonomy (NCBI): domain Bacteria; kingdom Bacillati; phylum Bacillota; class Clostridia; order Eubacteriales; family Clostridiaceae; genus Clostridium; species Clostridium beijerinckii. The sequence goes on from NZ_CP144906.1 coordinate 4,373,328, forward strand.
AGAAATAATTAAAGAGATAGTCGAGAACCCACAATAATTGTATGATCCAACTATCTCTTAAATAACTTCTCTATTCATTTCATTTTACTAATATTTGATACATCAAATTCCATATGATATATTTTGTTTAATCTATAAACTATTGAATTAAAATTCTACTATCATCTCTTATAGCTTCGTTTAATTTAGGTAATATAATTTGTAATTCCCCATTTTGAAATTTTGCAGAAATTCTCGATCTATCAACATTCTCAACATGAAAAGCCCTTGATATTTTTCCATAAGTTCTTTCTCTTCTAATATAATTATCTTTTTCTTCATTTATTTCTTCATTTCTAAGAGCAGAAATAATCAAAGTATTGTCTCTATATTCAAGATTTATATCTTCTTTCTTAACACCTGGTAATTCTGCACTAACTAAATATTCATTTTGAGTTTCTCTTATATCAGCATTAAATTTTTGGTTATTTCCAAAACCCAAACTCATTGGCGAAAAGAAATCATCATTGAAAAATCCATTGAAAAAATCTTCAATTGAGCCTCCCTTCTTATCTATTCCGTTAGTTCTAAAAGGTATCAATCCAAACATACTAAGACCTCCTTAAGATATTTATTATTTGTTTTTACAAGTAAATTATAACCAAAAGGTCAAAGAAGGTCAAAATCAGTTTTTGTTCTTTATTTTTTTTCTCTTACTATATATTTCTATAATATTAAATTATCTTTTACTTAATAGTATTTGCTTTTATTTTCTCTAATTTTTTATTGCTTATATATTTTTTCATGATCTCTATTCTTTCACTTTGATTTTAAATCATATTTAGACATCTTTTCAGCTATATTTTGGGCTTGAAGTGATAATTCTTCAGTTGATGCCGCAGTTTCTTGTGCCTTAGCTGTGTTAATCTGTATAACTTCAGAGATTTGGTTAACTCTCGTTGTCATTTTCATTATCTCATTTGTTTGATCTTGTGATGCTAGTGATATTTCGTTGACCAATTTAGCACTATTATCTACATTAACCACTATATTTTGTAATGAATTCGAGGCCTCTTTTGCTAAACCTTCACCTTTTTTAACTGCAAATAAAGAATTTCCTATTAACATATTAGTATTTTTAACTGCATTTGAGCACTGCTCGGCTAAGCTCTTAACTTCATTAGCTACCACCGCAAATCCTTTTCCAGTTTCTCCAGCTCTCGCAGCCTCAATAGCTGCATTCAGCGCCAAAAGGTTTGTTTGTGATGCTATATTTTCTATAGAACTTGTAATCTTTGAAATCTGATCGGAAGATTCAGCAATCTCCTCTATAGATTTCATTAACTCTTCCATTTTGTGATTTCCTTCAGATACAATATTCTTGGTACTTTCCGATACTTTATTAGCTTCCTCTGCATTTTGGGCGTTTATAGTAACTTTAGTTAATATTTCATTAAAATTGTCTAAAAGTTGTTCTATTATACTTGCTTGATTTGTAGCTCCATCTGATAGTTCTTTAGTAATTAGTGATATTTGTTCTGATCTATTTGATGTTAACTCTACCGCCCTGCATATACCATAGAAATCACTATTTAATGTGTTTATAATACTCTCAAGCGACTCTTGTATAGGAATAAAATCGCATTTATATTGCACATTTTTCTCTAACTCTATATCCAAATTTCCAACTGATATTTTTTCTAATATTGTTGTAATATCATCTACATATGAGTCTATCATCTCTATAGCGCTAATCAGATTACTTGCCATCTCCCCCATTTCATCTGTAGATTCATAGCTACTTTCAACTTTGAGATTTCCATATAATAATTCTTCAGATATTTCTTTTATATTATTAATTCCTTTAATAAATATATCTGTCAACACACCGCTTATTGTTGACGTTATTATTAATGTACTGATCATTATGATTATTATAAATCCTAATATTATATTGTTAATTATATCTACCTTATGTAAAAAATTAGATGTTTGTTTTTGAGACTGTTTATATACTTCTATAACTTTATCTGCTATGCCATCTATTTGATAAGAATATGTATTTTCCATTACTGCTAAGGCTGATATCTTCTCTTTCTTATTTATCAATTCCACTATATTACTTCTACTTTTTGCGGCTAATTCTACAGATGAATTAATCTCATCAATTAGTTCATGATCAGGTAGTGTTTCTTTTAAAATTTTAGAATTACTATCAAATTCTTCAACTTCTTCATTTACTAATTCTAAATATTTTTGCTCTTTCTCCACATCTTCCTCAGCTATTGCTTTATAAAGATTTTTATCTATTTTTTGTAGACTAATTCTCATGTTTGATATATTATCTGAAAGTGCATATGATTTCCTATATGACAAATTAGTTTTATAAGAAAACATATATAAAATACTTACTATTATAATCATGCTTATTATTGTAAACATATTGATTATTAAGAATGATTTTTTTATTTTCTTATTTATTGGATCTCCTGATATAAGTTCATGTAATCTTTGGTACATAACTGTTTCCCCCCGAATAATAAAATACATTTTTCCTTTTGATAATCATGATTGATTTATCTTTCTGGCTAATTAATCACCGAAATTAATGATGGTATGAGTATTAATTGCATTATTTTTTCTTTTTACTATTTAATTGATAATGAATTTCATTTACTATTATATCAACTTATGTACCAAATTCAAGACATATATGAAAAAATATGAAATTTAAATGATTCTATAATTTTTTATAACATGAAAAACCTCGCTATAAATTTGATATCTATAGCGAGTTTTCCCTTTTACTAATAATTGGACATTTCTATTATTTTATATAGGCTGACAACATTTCATGTGCTTATCCAAACACATCTATGAATCTTTAAAACATAACAATTACTTTTACACAAATATTTTCCCTCAACTCCTAGTCTTATATATAGAATAAATTTTCATAAATTATACTCTTGTATTTAATTCACTCAATACTCTTTTATGTTCTTTTTCATCTAAGTTATAGAAGAATATTGCAACAAGTTCAATGATTACAAATATTACTGGAATTGCAGTCATTGTGATTAAAATACCATGTAATGCTGTAGCAGTTTGAGCATGATTTGCAACGTAACCGAATTTCGCTAAAATTAATCCTGGAACAATTCCTCCAATTGCCATACCAAACTTAAAGAAAAATCCAACTAACGCGTAAATAACACCACTTGCACGTTTGCCTGTCTTATATTGTCCATAATCAATAGTTTCAGGAATTAGCGCCCATGTGAAGGCACCTGCAGTAATAGTTCCTAATGCTGCGATTAGTCGTCCTGCAAATACAAGTGGAACCATTGTTGCAGGAATAACAAATAAAGCTATTAACCCAATTGCTTTTAAAGATAAAGCAGTAAATAGTAATTTTTTCTTTCCCATCCATTTATACATTGATGGCATTAACGGCATAAGTATTAATGCTGGGAGAGTTCCCATTAGACCATACCATTTTACTAAATCTGGCCTTGCAACATTATAAGTAACGTAATAAATTCCAACAGAATTAACGATTGAGTTAACGCCAAAATTAAGAATGAAAAAAAGACATATGATAACTAGTGGACGATTTGACTTTAATTGAATAAAAATATCTTTAACATTAATTTTTGCATCTTCGGAATGATCAATTCGGACACGCTCTTGAGTATTCAAGAAGCAATATATTAGTAGAAGTGCACCTAAAATCCCCATTATTGACATGGTAATTTGCCATCCTGTGCTTGTTTTTCCAGTCATATTTGTAAATATTCCAGCTAAAAGAGGTACACCAAAAGAAACAATTAATCCCCCGGTATTTGAAAATAACATTCTAATAGATGTCAAGCTAACAACTTCCTTGTTATCTTGAGTGATCGCTGAAGTAAGTGCTGCATAAGGAATGTTAACTACTGAATAAGTTACTGATAATAGTATATAAGTAACATAAGCATATACTAATTTTATAGGATCTGAAAATGCTGGAGTGGTAAAACAAAGGATAGCTACTCCTGCAAAGGGAAAAGCACCATATAAGATATATGGACGAAACCTTCCGTATTTTGTATTCGTTTTATCCACTACTGTCCCAATTAGTGGATCCATTACAGCATCAAACAGTCTTACTATCAGAAACATGAATCCAGCTGCTGCAGCGGAAATTCCAAAAACGTCTGTATAGAAGAATAGTAAATAACTACTTACTGTTTGATAAATAAAGTTACAAGCTAAATCTCCTGTGGCATAACCCACCTTTTCTTTCATAGTAATTTTTTCAGAAATCTTAGATGTTACTTGACTGATATTCATTTAAAATCCATCCTCCATTTTTAATTTATAAGATTTTTGTTCATACACTTTTATAAAATTTTGTATTCTCTAAATAGCTATCCTCCTTATAATTTAGTATTTATATAGTCGGTTGCGGAATTCCGCAACCTTTGACTAGTGCAATATTTTGAAAATCATATATTTATAACTCATTTTGATAAAAACACAAAACAAATCGTTTACCTTTATCTGTTTAGTAAGTGATTCATATTTTAATAAAGCTATATTAGATTCTCTTTATACATAAAATAATGAAAATCAGCCGATTTATTATTTCCGCTAACATCCTGACAGTGCATCCCTACAAATGCTCCTGTAAAGCAGGCTCCTCCACCTACATAGTCATCTGATAATTTTTTAGATTCAAAACTTATAGGTATCTCCTTCCATTCCACCCCATCAAATGAATAAAAGAACTTATATTCTTCAACTCTAACTTCTACTTTAAAGTGTACATATTCAACACTTTCTGGCACTGGAATCATATTTTGAGCTAGCGGTTGTGAAAATTCAAAGTTATCGCAAGAAATAATATCAATTACTCTTCCTTTTTCTTCATTCCAAGTTACATCAATTGTTGTCCAATTTTCTGTATTGTAATAACATACAAGCCCAGCCGATTGCTGAAAAGCATCTGGATTGAATGACACACTTGTTGCCGCATCAAAGTTAAAAGATTGCCACCTTCTAGCAACTAAAGCCTGTGTAAATTTAGATATTAATGATTCTTTTCCGTATAATCTCATATTTCCTGGCTTTTCTGTTAAGGACATTATATCTTCAGTCAATGGAATACGTAGTGATTGAAAATTAATGTTCAATTTATCATCGTCAAAATGATCTAATTCCTTAAAGCTAGGTTCCCATTTTACTTCTTTCATATTAGGAGCATCAATTTCTATTGAACCTTCTTTTCCACCTACTACATATGGCCATCCATCAATCCACTCAAGCTTTTGGATAGCTGTTTCTCTTCCAAGTGGACAATACCCTCTTGGCGCTGTATGTGGAAGTGGTTTTCCTGTTTCTTTATCATATCCTCTCACTTCAGTGCCAGGAACTTCATCTGATGGAAGTGGCCTTCCGGTTAAATGAACTAAATACCATTCATCAGTATGAGTGTGTACAATAGATGCATGCCCACATTTTTGTAATTCATTTCTAGGCTTGTCCCACGCGGTAAGAATAGGATTATCCGGATGTACTTCATAAGGTCCTTCTATATTTTTAGAACGCGCTATTGTTGCAGCATGCTCATATTTAGTTCCACCTTCAGCCGTTAAAAGATAGTAATAATCACCAATCTGATATAAGTGAGGCCCTTCTGTTAATTTAAGATCTGTACCCTTAAAAATTAGTTTAGATTCTCCAATTAATTTTTCTCCTTCTGGAGAATATTCTTGCATTACAATACCTGCAAATCTATGATTGTATACCCTATTATCAAACAGCATATTCAATAAATACTTTTTCCCATTTTTATCATGGAATAAAGAAGGATCAAAACCTGAACCGTTTAACTTAACTGGTTCACTCCAATCTCCATCAATAGTTTCACAAGTAACCAAATAATTGTAGCAATCTTTCCAAATTCCTTTTGTAACTTTTACATCTGTATAGATTAGCCAAAATTTATTGTCACTATAGCTTAAACAAGGAGCCCATATACCACCCGAATCAGCATTTCCTTTCATATCAAGTTGTGAGATTCTATTTAGAGGGTGAGCAACTAAATTCCAATTAATTAAATCTTTAGAATGATAAATTTGTACTCCAGGGAACCATTCAAAAGTGGATACTGCAATATAATAGTCCTCACCTACCCTGCAAATACTTGGGTCTGGATTAAATCCTCTTAATATTGGATTTTTAATTTTCATTATTAACTTCTCTCCTTTAACTAATTAAATATTTATTTATATTTTTTATCTAAATCATAAAAATTAATAAACTTCTGATATAATTCCATTTGTCATAAGTGTTCCTACCTGTAAATAGACTTTGATTTTTAACTTTCCCCTATAAAATTCAGATCTTTTATGCTAAATCAATCTTTCATCAATAATCGTTTACAAAATACTTATTATTGTATAATTACTCTAAATAAGCGCCCTTCATTGCTGATACAGCTCCCCTTGTATAACGTCCAAATATCCCTCTTCTTGGTTCTGTTTTAGGAATACTCCAATTTGCTTTTCGTTCTTCTAATATTTTATCTATCTCTTCCAATTCATATAATTTTCCCTTGACTCCAACAATATTTAACTTTCGTCCCTTTATATCAAGCTCAATTAAATCTCCATCTTTTACTAACGCAATTGGCCCTCCTGTTGCTGCTTCAGGAGATATATGTCCAACACATGGTCCTCTTGTAGCTCCTGAAAAGCGCCCATCCGTTAATAAAACTGTTGATCCATTTAATCTGCTATCACATACTATAGCCTCTGTTGTCATAAGCATCTCTGGCATTCCAGATCCCCTTGGCCCTTCATATCGTATAATCAAGACTTCTCCTGGATTAATCTTGTCTTCAATTACAGCATTATGACAATCTTCTTCACAATCGAATACTCTTGCAGCTCCCACATGATACATCATATTTTCTGATACTGCTGCATATTTTATAACTGCACCCTCTGGAGCTAAATTACCTTTCAAAACTGCAATAGATCCCATTTCCTTTGTTGTCTCAACTGGTTTTATTAACTGCTCACGATTCAATCCATAATTATGAAGATACCCTTCTATTCTGTCAAAGAAACCATCATTTTTTATATCCTCAAGATTTTCTCTTAGGGTCTTACCTGTTACTGTTAGTACATCTAAATTTAAATAATCCTTTAACAACCACTGCACCATAGGAATACCACCAGCAAACCAAAAGGCTTCAGTTGGATACTCTCCACTAGGATATATGTTTCCTATATGTGGGATCTTATGATTGATCTCATCGAATAGTTCTGGCTTTAATTCTATGTCCAGTTCATGAGCTATAGCTGGAAGGTGCAGCATTGCATTAGTTGATCCACCTATAGCTGCATGGACAACAATTGCATTATAAAATGCTTCTGGCGTAAGTATATCCTTTGTAGTAATATTAGCTTTAACTAAATTCATAATTTGCTTACCAGCTTTTCTAGCCATAGCTGTTATATCTCGCATTGTTGCTGGTGCAAGTGCACTTCCTGATAAAGCTAAACCCAATGCTTCAGCCATACACTGCATAGTGCTTGCAGTGCCAAGAAATTGGCAGGCTCCTACAGACGGACAGCCAGTCAACTTAAAATCACGAACTTCTTGAGCTGTTATAGCATCTTTTTTCTTTTCTCTTAATGAAATATCTCCAGCTTTAATAGATGTAGACATATATGGTGCGGGTCTCATACTTCCACCAGGAACAAATATAGCTGGCATATCCATACGTGCGGCTGCTTTTAGGTGAGCTGGAATCGATTTATCGCATGAAGAAATTAAAACCATTCCATCCCATGAAACAAATGATCCATGGATTTCCACCATATCTGCAATAACCTCCCTTGAAGCTAATACAAAATTCATTCCATTGTGCCCTTGAGCACATCCATCACAAACATCAGTAACGTGAAATTGTCCTGGACGCCCTCCTTTTTCATACACACCAATACTTACTTGATGTGTTAATCCCATAAGATGAGAACTTCCTGGATGGCTATCCCCAAATACATCATCAATAAGTATTTGAGGTTTTTTTATGTCTTCCTCATCCCAATCCATTCCCATTTGAAGTGAATCAAATTGTGACCAAAGCTTACGCTCTGGAATACTTTTGGGTATTATAGAATTCTCTAACATTAGAAATCTCCTTTCAAAAATTAATTACTTTAAATATTTAGTATAATCTAGACATAATCATCTATTTATTTCTCAATAATTTCTTGTATTTTCTTTTTTATATCATCATTTATTTTAATATTATAATTTCTGATAGATGTATTCATATCTAACTTTAAAGATATATTAACTGCTTCTTTTAGTCCCACTATAAATGGATTTGTCAAATCATATAATTCAGTCAATCTATTTATTTTATCTTGGAGTATAAATAATTTTTCAAAGTCTTTATCTAAAACGGCTTTATACGTATCTATAAATAATTTCGCATTTACATTGGTTAATCCGCCTATAATGCCGTCTCCTCCAGATAATAAATTAGGTATTAAGTATTCATCAAATCCAGAAATTACGCAGAAATCTTTACGAACTTTCTTAACTTTTTGGACGAACCTTCTAATATTGCTAATAGAATCTGTAGTATCTTTAATTCCAACAATATTATTAAATTCATTTGCTAATCTTAACACTAATTCATATGATACGTTTACAGATGTCCTAGCAGGAAAATTATAAATTATAATAGGTAATTCTGTATTCTTAGCTATTATTGAGTAATATTCGTATATATAATTTTCATCTAAACCAAAAAAATATGGAGTTATAATTAAAGCAGCATCTGCTTTTACATCACTTGCACATTTATTTAATTCAATAACTTCTTCTATATTGTTATCTCCAGTCCCAACTATTAATTTTGTTCTTCCATTTATAACTTTAGATACAAACTTAATATAATCTTTTTTTTCTTCTAAAGAAGAAAAATTAAAAAATTCTCCAATTGATCCTAATATGACAATTCCATTTACTTCGTCTTTTATTAATTTCTCAATCAAAATCTCTAAACTTTTCTTATCAATCTTCCCTTCTTCATTGAAAATAGTCACTATTGGTGTATAAATTCCTTTAAACATAAAGCCTCCTTGTGTTTCATATTTGAAACACCATTCTATATATTGATTATTTTTTTGAGATGATTGCTAAAATCATCTCAAAAATTAAAATAAACTTTCTTTTTTATATCCTAATTTTTTTGAAATATCCAGTGCAACTTTAGTTATAAGTTCTGCACACACTCCAATACGCTCATCATTAATTTTCATCTTTAACGTAGAAATGGATACTGCTGCTATTGCTTGACCCATCCTATTATATATAGGCACAGCTATACAAAATAGTCCTTCCTCATTTTCCTCATCAGAAATAGAGTATCCTCTTTCTCTAATTAAATCTAAATTTTCCATTAAGCATTCTTTATTAGTTATTGTACTTTTAGTTTTAGGAATAAATGTAATCTGTTCAAAGTAATTATTTAATTGCACACTATTATAAGTTGCTAAAATAGCCTTACCTAAACTTGTTGAATACATTGATGTTCTAGATCCCAAATTACCAGTTGTTCTTAAAGTACCTTTTGACTCATGCTTATCTAAATATACAAGTTCATTATCATTTACTACTGCTAAAAATACTGTTTCTCCAATATCATTAGACAACTTTTCCAAAAAAGTACTAGATATCTTAGTTAATTCCATCTTATTTAAATATAAGCTTCCAAGTTCAAAGACTCCTACCCCTAATTCATAACTCTTCAGTTTCATGTTTTCTATTGATAGAAACTTTTCACTTACCAATGCATTAACTATATTAAATACACTGGTCTTAGGTATATTAAGATATTTACTTATTTCAGCAATTGTTACAGGTTCATCACTTTGCCCAACAAACCTTAAAATTTCTATTCCTCTTAGAATTGCAGTGTTCAAAAAACTCACCCCACTGTTCCATATATAAAACGCCATTCCATTTATCGTATTCATTATATATTGTGCTATTCTTTCTGTCAATCTCATAATTGAATAAAATTAATATATTATCCATTAATTCTTTTCTAATACATTCTCTACTTTAAAATCTAAATATTCTTATTTCATTGCTTTAAACATACATATTTTAGTTGTTATTGATATATCTCCATTCTTTTTAATATATTCTTCTAAATATTTCGTAAATTCTTTTTTCTTTTCACCAACAAGTATTGAACTTCCTTGAATAGTTGAAGCTTTATAGGACACTACTGGTTCAGCCTTATCTACTATTATTTTACCATCTAAAATTTCAACATCTACTTTATGAAAATATTTTTCGAGCATTCCTCTGCCGTGTTCTAGGTCAAATCTTTCTGAATAACCATTGTTATCTAACCCAGAATTAGGCGCAAAACTTTCTGAAAGTCTATTTAATTCCTTCATAGAATTACAAGAATTAGCTGTCACATAAAATACACCATTAGGCTTTAGTACTCTTTGTATCTCAGCTAAAGCCTTTTCTATATCTGGAACAAAGTAAATCATATGTTGAGCGATGATTATATCAAAAGTTTCATCATTATAAGGTATTTCTTCAGCATTAATTTCTTCATACTGAAAATCATGATATACATCTTTTAATCTATTTCTTGCGATTCTAATCATACTTCTAGAAAAATCAGATATTGTAATATTTAAAGTATTCTCTATATAATCTTTATTCTTAAACCAAAGCTTTCCTGTTCCACATCCAAGTTCCAATACATTTGCGTTTGGTGAGAAACTTATCTGATTAAAACACCATTTGTCAAAATCTATTTTATTTACATTATAGCTATGAAGATTACTTCTAATATTTAAGTTCTTATCTGTTTTATATTGTTCCCTAACCCTACTTTCCATATTAGTTACTTTTATGATATCAATCAGATTACTCGCATCTAGAAAACCATTTTTCTTTGCTGTATTTTGTGCTTTATTAAAAACATCAATTACGGCCTCAATATGTTTCTTCTTTTCTTCCAAAGCTTTCTTTTGAATGCTTATCATATTCTCTAGGTTTTCTCCACTTTCATGTAATATATGACTTATTTCATTTAGCGACAACCCAATGAATTTTAAGGTTGTAATCTGCTGAAGCTTTAATAAGTCTTCTTCACAGTAAATTCTATATCCAGAATCAGTTTTTTCACTAGGCTTAAGTAATCCAATTTTGTCATAATGAAGTAATGTTTTCACTGTTACTCCTGATTTTTTAGCAAATTCACCAATTTTCAATTCATTTCCCTCCATAACATTATTCTAATCCATTACCTTAGGATATAGTCAACCCTAATTTTAAAGAGATACTATCTTTCATAACCTTTCCTATAAATTTTAATTAATATTATTAACTGTTTTATATGTTATGCCCTTATCTTTTCCCATATAATTCCGATAAAATAATTGAAGGAGGAAGAATTAACAATGAGCAGTATAACTATAAATTCAAATCGAGCCAACTTATTCAGAAATCTTAATATTAATTCAACCAATGACAAAAATAAAAATGTTGTTAATGGTAATTCTAGTATTGCTAATAAACAAGATAAAAAAGAAAGCGGTTTGATGCAAAATCTTCTAAAGCAAAAACAAGAACTTAAAGAAGAAAAACAAGCATTGATGGCTAAAGAAATGGATGCAAAAGAGAAAAAAGCTAAAATGGATGAATTAAATCAAAAAATAAAAGATGTTGATTCTCAGATTCAACAGCTAAAGATTCAAGAAAAGCAAGAAGAACTTCAAAAGAAACAAGATGAAATTTCAAAGAAAAAAGCTAAAGAAGAAACGTCTAACAAAGATGATAATAAAACCAAAGGCGACGTAATAATTTCTGCTAGCTTAGGTGAACTTATTAAGATTAGTGGCTCACAAAAAACTATACATTTACTAAAGGATAGTAAAAACAGGCAAAAAGTAGAAGCTGAATATATACAACCAAATAATATCGAAAACAGCTACGATAACAATCGTTTATCGCAAATAGGCGCAAGCATAGCCAATATAAACATGACTATTTCTAAAAGGATTGGAGACATAAATAAAAGTGCTGAACGCATTCAAGCTAAAACAGAACTAGCTCTTAAACAAATCAACGATAAAGATGACAATAAGTTAAATGAAGAAACAAAAGACATAGATAATAATACTAATAAATTAGATAAAAGTTCAAAAGATAAAACTAATAGTAAATTGGATACAGAACCTAATAATAATCCATATAATAAAACTACCGAGACTATAGCTTAACTTCTAAAAAACATATTAAGATATTGCATCAGATTCAAAAAAATATAAGACAGCCCGCCTCATTGTATGGGCTGTTTTATATTCATAAAAATAATTATAATAATTCTTTTACTACTTTTATAACTTCTTTTGCTATATATTCAGCATCTTCTAACGATAATGTAGTATACACTGGAAGTGTAATTTCATTTTCATATTGTGCATAAGCATTTGGATAATCTTTAATATCATACCCAAGGTTTTTATATAGAGTTAACATAGGAAGCGGTTTGTAATGAACGTTTGTTGCTATTCCTATATCTGCTAACTTTTGAATAGCTTCGTTTCTCTTTTTCTCATTAAATCCTTTAACTCTATAAAGATATAAGTGATATGATGTCTCAGTTCCATTTTCATCTTTTGTAAATGGAATTATTGAAAATTCTTCTTTTGATAAAATATCACTGTATATCTTAAATATTTGTCTTCTCTTTTCCAACATTTTCTCGTATCTTTTTAATTGAACTAAACCTATGGCTGCCCCTATATCTGTCAAATTACACTTAAGTCCATCATTTATAATGTCATATTCCCATGCACCCGCTTTTAGCTTACTTAGAGCATCCTTTGATTGTCCATGCATGGCAGTAAATCTCATATATTTGAGTAAATCCTCATGATCACCAAAGTGATTGTCATTAAATGTAACGGCTCCACCTTCTCCTGTGGTTAGATTTTTAACTGCATGAAACGAGAATGAGTGAAAATCACATTGAGATCCAACTGGTTTACCTTTGTATTTAGCACCAAAAGAGTGTGCTGAATCGCAAAGTATTATAATATCTTCTCTGTTTTTATCCTTCAAAACTTTCTTTAAAGCATCATAATCAAACGGTACTCCTGCAATATCCACTGGCATAATTACTCTTGTTTTATCTGTAATCTTATCAGCAATTTTATCTATATCCATTTCAAAAGTATCTTTTTTAACATCAACATATATAGGTTTAATCCCTCTATGAATACCAACGCTTGAAGTAGCAGTATATGTATATGGAGTGGAAATAATTTCATCCCCCTCTTTTATATCAAATACTTTAAGCACTAGTTCCATTGCAGCAGTCGCACTATTTAATGCTAATGCTTTATTAACATTTAGATAATTTTGTATTCCTTCCTCAAATTCTGCAAGTTTTGGTCCAGAAGTAATCCAACCTGATCTTAATACATTACCTACCGCTTCTATTTCTTCTTCAGTTATATCTGGTGGTGAAAATGGTATCTTTTTCATACAATTCATCCTCTCTAATTTAAGCACAAAATTTTAATATATATGTTGCAATCCATAATGCACATTTCACAATTTACAATTACGGCTAAAATTCTTTCAATATTTTTATAATTATGATGAAGAATTATTTTGTAACATATATATAATAGAATGTCTAAAAGTAATTTATAGGAAATAACTTTTATATTAGACTCTCTTTTATATTATTATAAACTCCACCCTTAGGTAAGAGTCAAGTTAAAAATATTTATCTTAGAATAATAAATAAACCACCATTTTCAGCTAGTCTATTTATAAACTAGTTTTTTCTAAAAATAGGTGGTTATTTAATTAAGAAGCCTTTCTATATGCAATAATAACTTTTAACTATTTATTATATCTGCTTTTTATTGAACTATGTAATTATAATTCAACAATTACTGGTAATATCATTGGCTTTCTCTTCATCTTTGTATAAACAAAATTATCAACTTCTCTTCTTATTCCATTCTTTATTTCTGCCCATTGAGTTATGTTTCTATCTAAGCATTTTTCTACAACGTTGGTAACTATGTTTCTAACTTCGTCTATTAATTCCTCAGAGTTTCTTACATATACGAAACCTCTTGATACTATATCTGGACCAGATATTATGATTTTATTTCTTATGTCTATAGCTATAACCACTGTAATTATACCATTTTCCGCCAAATTCTTCCTATCTCTAAGAACCATACTTCCTATATCACCGACACCCATACCATCTACAAGAACTCTTCCAAATGGCACTTTTCCTGATACCTTTCCAGCAGCTCTAGTTAATTCAAAAACATCACCATTTTCTAAAATAAATGTCCTAGATTTGTCTACTCCCATACTTTCTGCTATTTTAGCATGAGTAATTAAATGCTTATACTCACCATGAACTGGTATAAAAAATTTAGGTTTTAATAAAGCTTGAATTAGCCTTAATTCTTGTTCACAAGCATGCCCTGAAACATGTATATCTTCTATTGATTTATATATTACATTGGCACCCTTCTTTATTAGATCATTTATTAAATTAGATACCGCCTTCTCATTACCAGGTATAGGACTTGCAGATATAATAACCATATCGCCTTCTATTATTTGTATATGCCTATGTGTTGATGCAGCTATTCTCGACAATCCTGCCATGGACTCTCCCTGACTTCCAGTTGTAACAATGGTTAGCTTATCATCTGGGTAATTCTTTATTTCATCTAGACTTATTATCATATCTTCTGGTATAAATAAATATCCAAGTTCCATAGCAACTTCAGATATATTTTCCATGCTTCTACCACTAAAAGCTATTTTTCTGTTATATTTTATTGAACAATCACTAATTTGTTGTAATCTATGAACATTTGATGCAAATGTAGATACTATAATTCTACCAGTAGCCCTACTGAAAAGATTTTCTAGTGTTTCTCCAACTGTTTTTTCAGACATAGTGTAGCCTTTATGAAGGGCGTTAGTGCTATCTGCCATTAAGAGAAGTACACCTTTCTTGCCCAATTGAGCATACCTTTGTAAGTCCATAACCTTCCCATCTATTGGCGTAAAATCCACTTTAAAATCACCACTATGAACAATAACTCCTATTGGGGTATGCAACGCAATAGAACAGCTATCAGGTATACTGTGGTTATTCCTTATATATTCAATTTTTATTTGCTCTAATTTTATTAGTTCTCCCGGTTCAACAACATTTAATGTACAATCACTAAGCATAGTATGCTCTTTTAATTTACCTTCTATTAATCCAAGTGTTAATCTAGTTCCATATATAGGAACATTAATTTGCTTTAATACATATGGTAGTCCTCCAATGTGATCTTCATGTCCATGGGTGATAAAGATACCTTTAACTTTATCCTTATTTTTAATTAAATATGCTACATCTGGAATTACTATATCAATTCCATATAAATCTTCATCCGGGAATGCTAATCCACAATCTATAACTATTATTTCATTATCGTATTCAAAAGCAGTCATATTTTTTCCTATTTCACCAAGTCCACCTAATGGGATTATCTTCAGTGGAATTTGTTTAGATTTTGTTTTTTTATTAATTTTAGTTTCACTAATTCCAATTTCATTATTCTCCATATCATCACACCTCAAAAGTTTTTATTCTATGCTTTAATTATTTGCAATTAACTTTAAATATATAAGCGAACTTTAAAATTTATTTTAACCTAAAAAGTAGCACTATAATTTCAAAATTATAATGCTATTTTTTATAGTTATATTCGTCTTTAAATTTCATTAAATTATTTCAATATTAGGCCCATAAATTATATTAATATATTGAATATGCATGGAATAATGTCTTAATATTTTTACTGAAAATACATTGCTTTTAATTTATCAGCTATTTCATTTTCACAACTTGATATTTGTCTGATTCCATATCCAAGAAGCAATGGTGAACTGCTGAATCTTGGCATGACCTTACATAAAATTTTATTTTTTATATGATAGAAAAATATATTAAAACTATCGCATTTCACAAAATAATTATTTAAAAGGTAATGAACTACCTTTCTAAGATTATATGCCAACTCATTTAACGCATATAAATCATCACTTATAATTATATTAAATTCAGTAAATCCATTAAATGGTTTATGTGATAGATTAACTAAACAATTATTACTTTTATGAATTTCTATTCCTTCAAAATAATCATCTTTTATATTTAATTTATAATCAATATCATCAAGACCTACTATCTGCATATGAGGATGTTTTAGGCTTCCACCAGAATTGGGGCCATGGTTTTTATAAAATATTACTGATTTATATTCTCCGCTTGCCTCTATTCTTAACCAATGTTTAACACTAAATCTTATTAAATCCTCCATATACTCTGCAGAATACTGTCCCATATCAGTATTACAATTATACGTTTCTATAATGACTAATTGATAAGTATCTTTTATAGTCGGATACTTATTTTTTAGTAATACAAATGGCCCGTCTTCATCAATAACATCTGTAAGTGTTTCTCTATTACAAAACGGACATTCCTTTATATTTATTTTTTTAAATTCATTTGGTTTATCCTTATTAATTTCATTTAAAAATACTAAATACTTATCGTTTCCCATTTATATCACCAAAAACCTTCCATCAAAATCATTTTTTAATTAATACATGTGCACACTTTGAAGGAACAGTTATACTATTACCCTCTATAGCGTAAATTTCATCTACTCCAGCTCTTTCCTTATTAACAAGGACGCTCCATCCACATTCTTTTAAATCTATAAATGCTTCCTCATCATTTGGATTAAATATTACAACTATAGTATTACACAAATTTTTCTCACTATTATCTTCAATCTTATATGCAACAACATTTTCTTTGTAGAAATCCTCTCCATACTCTAAAAATGTTAAATTCCTTCTAATTTCTTCGCTTAAATTCATTCTGAACGCTTTATATTTTTTTCTTAATTTAATCAGACCTTTATAGTAATTTACAATTTCTTTATATTCAAAAACTCTATCCCACTCTAAATTATTTACGCTATCAGGAGCATTATAACTATCATGACTAAAGCTTCCATCGTCATTTTTCTTAGTCCTTAAAAATTCTTCTCCCGCTTGAAAGAAAGGTATACCTTGAGACGTTAAAACTATAGCCGCTGCTAACTTGTTCATATTCTTACGTTTTTCTAGCGAAGATTCACTGTTAGTTAAATATAGTTTATCCCATAATGTATAATTATCATGAGCTGAAATGTAATTTATACATTGATAAGGCTCATTTGCCCATGCAAAGCGTGAGTATATGACTTTATCATAGTTAATACCTTGTTTACCAATAGCTCCTACAATACAGAATTTAATACTTTCTTCAAGTCCTGTTCTACCATTTACATATCCTTTTTCATTTATGTTAAACACATGTCCTTTAACAGAATCTCTAGTATCATCACTGAATGCTGCAATCTGCATTTTATCAAATTTCACTATATTTTGCTTTACTGATGACTCTTCACTACTTAATGGAGTCCAGCCTCCAGTCCAGCCTTCACCATACATAAGTATAGATGCATCAATCTTATCTAACTCAGCTCTAATTTGCCTCATAGTTTCAATATCATGTAAACCCATTAAATCAAATCTAAATCCATCTATATGATATTCCTTAGCCCAATAAATTACTGAATCAACAATAAGTTTTCTTACCATATATCGTTCTGAAGCTAATTCATTGCCACAACCCGATCCATTTGAGAAATTTCCACTTTGATCCTGTCTATAATAATATCCTGGTACTGCCAGATTAAGATTAGATTCATGACTTTTATAGGTATGATTATAAACCATATCCATAACAACTCGAAGTCCAGCTTCATGAATGCTTTTAACCATTTCCTTAAATTCTCTAATTCTCTTTTCTCCGCTAAAAGGATTTGTTGAATACGATCCTTCTGGAGCAAAATAATTTTTTGGATCATATCCCCAATTATATTGTGGCACATCTAGTTTACTTTCGTCAACAGTTTCATAATCAAATGCTGGAAGTAAATGAACATGAGTTATTCCCAATTCCATCAAATAATCTATTCCTGTCTTTGTATATTTTCCTGGAATTGTAGTCCCATGCTCACAAAACGCAGTATACTTTCCTTTTTTGCTTGAGCTTATTCCTGAATTCTCATTTATTGAAAAATCTCTTACATGAACCTCGTATATTACAGCTGACGTTGCAGAGTTTAGCTCTGGTTTTCTATCTTTATCAAAATCTATCGGATCTGTTTTTTTAAGATCTATTACCATTCCCCTGTTTCCATTAACCCCAAGGGATTTTGCATATGGATCTACAACTTCTCTTTCATTTCCACTATTAATTATTAAGTAATTGTAAAATTCACCTTCAAGATCTCTTTTGACCTCTATGTTCCAAGTTCCTTGTACTCCTCGATTCATGTCTAATATTTCTTCTGGTGCATTTGTATAATTCTTTTCATCCTTTCCAAACAACGCTAATCGAACATTATTTGCATTTGGTGCCCAAACTATAAATTTTGTACTATCTTTAGAATATTCTGCACCAAGATTCCCATCATAGTTATTGTAATCATTATCTAATAAATTCATTATATTATTACCCCTTTTACTAGTTTTATTAAATGTTTTGCAGACAAATAATATTTACCCTATCTATATATTCTTAAATTCTAGTAGATTATCTCCACATTACTTTCTTAATTCTGTTATTATTTTACCTGAAAATGCTGGGACCACTATCCTGGTTTCATTAGCATTAATCACTATTTTATTTTCATCTAATAAATCAATACCTTTTTCAAAGGGTAACCTAAATTCTAGAACACTTTCCTTATCAGATAAATTTAATATTACACAAACTCTATCATTATCAGTATTTCTAGAAAATATGAATTGTTCATTCTTAACAACAACTTGTTCATAATCCCCATATTTTAAAGCTTCACTATTAATTCTAATATTACCTAACTTTTTAATTAATTCAAATAACTTATCATCTTGTTCATCTATTTTTCCAAATTCTAATTCTGGTCTTAAAGGTAAGTCTGTACCATTTCCTTTAACTCCCTTAAGACCATATTCACTCCCATAATATAGACTTGGCACACCAGGCATTGTATAAAGCAATATATATGAATTATATATATATTCTGGCTTTTTTAGTGTACTTGCTAGTCTGTTAACATCATGGTTATCAACAAAGTTATATAAACATAGATTTTTATAAATTCCACCTGGACCAAATAATCTATTTAATGAATATGCAATTTCAAAATAGTTTTTATCGTTATGACTTGAATAAATTCCCTTATAACATTCATAATTTGTCACAGAATCTAAACTTTCAGCATTAGCCCATCTGTTATAGTCTCCATGAATAACCTCACCCATTAGCCAAAAATCCTTCTTCTTTCCTTCTACAAATGTCTTTAAAACTTTAAAAAACTCAAAATCAATGCTATCAGCTGCATCTAATCTTAACCCATCTATATCAAATTCATCTATCCATGTACTTACAGCCTGTAACAAATGATTTCTAACTTCTTCATTCTTCAAATTAAGTTTGACTAAATCATAACAGCCATTCCAACTCTGATAATTAAATTCATCCCCCATTGGACTTTTGCTATTGAAATTTAAATCTGCAAACCAGCTACAATACTTAGAATTTACTCCATTTATCTGAACATCTTTAAATGCCCAAAATTCTCTTCCTACATGATTAAATACCCCATCTAGAATTATTCTTATATCATTTTTGTGTAACTGCTCACATACTTCTTTAAAATCCTCATTAGTTCCAAGTCTTTCATCAACTTTGTAGTAATCCTTGGTGTCATAACCATGATAACTCGACTGAAAAATTGGTGAAAAATAAACAGCATTAATTCTCATTTCCTTTAAATGAGGTATCCATTTTTCAATTTTGCTTAGCCTATTTTTTTTGTCATATATTTTACCTGGTTCTAAAACACCACAAAATCCAAGTGTATAGAATTGATAAAATATACTTTCTCTAATCCATAAATTCATAATCTCATCCCCTTTAGTTTATAACATTATACCACTTTGACGCCATTTTTTTACATCACCTGTTTATAAATTAATAAACCTGATTTTTAGGAGTCCCTATATTTATATCCTTCCTAATTATATAAAAACTCTCCATATTTAGAAATACATATTGGAAGTTTATATATTTTATTTCTATAATAAGAAAATTTATATAAATATTATTATTATTTTTGTCACATACTAGGTATTGAAATTAAATATCTACGGAGGTATAAAAATGAATACAAAAGCTATAAAATACATAACAACTTTCTTATTGGCAATAAATTGCCTAACATTTCTTCCTAAACCAACAGTTGCAAGTGCAGCTTCTTATTCACTTGGCGGCTTAAAGATTTCAACTTACTATGCTCATAAAGATAAATCTAATGGTTTTAATGTGTTTGGAGAGGAAAATTACAAATATCTTTCTGCTAAACAAAAAAAAGAATTACTTGAATTAAAGAAATGTAAAGCTAAGGGTCAGGATCTTTCAGAAGAGCAACAGAAAACTCTACATTCACTTATAGATTGTGTCATCAAAGGAAAACTTGGAGATAAGGACTATGTAGATTTTAAAAGTTTAGTTGAAAAAAAACGTTCTAATGAGAATTTAACAGATGAAGAAAATGAACGATTAAAGGATTATACAGATATTATTAACGGTAACAAACTTTCAACGAAAGATATACTTAGTCAATTTCTAAGATGATATATATCTTATGCTTATAAAAGAACAAACTCTAATTGATAGAATTTGTTCTTTTAACGTTATATTATTATTAAATGCTATTTTCGTAGAATGACAACACCCTATAAAAAAAAGAAAAGGCTATTTCATCTCTTTCAAAATACGATTCATGCTTAGAGCCTTTCATATGAACCACCTTACAATCTTTAGCATAATGCGCAAATCTATTCTGTGCTTTGGGAATAACATGTGTATCATATTCAGCTTGAAATAATAGTATTGGTACCATTATTTTTGATATATTCTTCCTTCTAATTAATTCTTTAGTTGCTTTTAAACTTTCGATATACCATAAAGCTGATGATCCACCGCTATGATAATTATCATTCTTTTTAATCTTTTCCAAAAGATATTGATATCGTTCCTTACAACTAGTCGATCTACTGTAAAAATCCTTCTTTTCAACATATGGCTTCTGGCCTGGAAGATATGAATTTCCTTTTCCACAAACCTTCATTGCTTTAGAAATAATATTTGCTAAAATCTTAGGTGCTTTCCCAGTATTAATTTCATGCATTGGTGAACTTAATACTGACGCACTAAAATAATTATTATATTTCTCTAAAAAAACAGTACCTATACATCCTCCCATAGAATGTGCGAATAATAGCAACTTCTTATTACTACTATCCGGAATAACAATTTCATCTATAAACTTTTTGAAATCTTCTACATAATAATCAAAGTTTTCAACACTAATCTGATAATTATCCATCCCCAGTCTTTGTGATCTACCATGTCCTCTATGTTCAAGAATAAAAACAGAGTAGTTTTCCTTTATAAAATAATAAATTAGTTCATTGTATTTTTCAGTAAATTCTCCAAATCCATGACAAATAACTATATTAGCTTTTGGCTTCTTTACAATGAATTTTTCGTAATAAAGCTTTAAGTCATTTGCTCCTAGAATATAGCCACTTTCTAAATTCTTCTTTAGATAAGGTTCAACTATATTTATCATTTTTTCCTTATAATTATCTTGCGAAATATATATTTCAAGATACTTATCCTTAAAATTTGAGTATGAAGATGCTGTTAATGCTAAGTTATCTTCATTCATAATCTTCCCCTCCCCAACTACAAAATTTTGGAATCAAAATTTATCTTAACTATTAATATAAATCACTTCTTTTAAATCTATTATAATTTCAAGTTAAAATATAGATTAATTTATAAATTTACATACAAAAATAAGGCAACTATTTTAAATAAAATTTACTTATTAGAAATTTTTTAAAACAACTACCTTATTATATACTATTTATCACATTTTTATTTTAAATTTATTTATTTCTAGTTAATTTGTATTAATTTCTAACCATATTTTAGTAATAGTACAAAATCTATAAACTTTCTATTTTACAATAATATCTCTTTAATATATAATTTTTTTTCTTTTTCTAAATCTATAAACTCTTCGCCCTTCAAAATCAAAGGCTTTTCTAGATTATTTACATTCATTTGTATTATCTTGCATTTTTCATTTGTATTTAATAATACCTCTTCACCTGTGTAATAATCTATAACATGCTCTAAAAATATCTTTACATATTCGTAATCTAGTTTTCCTAAACTTTCGTTTTTAACTATTTGCAGTGCTTCAAATGGAAGCCTTTTCTTCTTATATCCTCTATCAGAATTAATTGCATCAAATACATCAGCTATGGCAATTATTTTTGCAAAAGGATGTATAGCCTCACCCTTTAACCCAAGTGGGTATCCAGAACCATCTAATCTTT
Source organism: Clostridium beijerinckii (assembly GCF_036699995.1). NCBI lineage: Bacteria > Bacillati > Bacillota > Clostridia > Eubacteriales > Clostridiaceae > Clostridium > Clostridium beijerinckii. The sequence goes on from NZ_CP144906.1 coordinate 4,395,978, forward strand.
CATGATGCATCAATACCCCATAGCTCACAGCCTTGTCCAAAAACGAAAGTTCTTTTATTACCATATATCCTTTCTGAGCGTGGGTTTTTATTGTATTAAATTCATTTTGTGTTAATCCTACTTCTTTCATTAGTAATTCTCTTGCTATTTTTGTTTTTCCAAAATCATGAAGAATTGCTGAATATACTAATAAATTTAATTTTGCCTTTTCTAATCCTGTCCATTTTCCTATAAGCGCACTTAGTGCTGCTACATTTACTCCATGTCTATATATTGAATCTGTTCCACTTCCATAAAGAACTATATTCTTTATAACTAAACTACCTGGCTGTATCTCATTTTGAATTTTTCTAGAAAATTCCCTCACTTCGTTTAGAGCTTCTTCATTGTTATTGATAAGTTGTCTAAAAGTTTTTCTTAATGCTAAAGAAATTTCATTAAATTCATTTTCAATCTTTTTATATTGTGTCTCTTTCTTTAATTCTATTTCACTGCTTTTTGCAGCTGTATTTTCACAATATATCTCTACATTTCCGATAACATATAACTTTTTTATTTTTTCTATAATTTGTTGAGTTACTGAAATATCTTTTTTAAGTAGTATACTTCCATTTTGCTCTAAATTTTTTGCTATTACCATTCCTTCTTTTAACTGGTTAAAGCCTATTACTTTTGTATTCTTCTCCATAATACTCACACCCATCATATAACAAATTTTATGCCTCTAAGTATAGACAGAATATATATCTATCTCCATAACCTAAAAATTAAAAATCCCCTAATTAAATATATAAAAACCATAATAATATATAAGTAAGATTATATTAAGCTTATAAAACAATATTCGAGTAAAAATTTATTTATTATTTATATTATTCTATATCTTTTATATTTTGTCAAAATAAGTTTTAATTTATTTTGAATTCTAGTATTTCCATAACAAGGAGAAAATATAGACATATAATATAAGGATGAAATTTGACTTCCATCCTTACATTATATCTCTTCTAACGAGACTCTGTTTATACAAACATTATTCTATAGGAGATGCTTTCTTATTCCCAGTCTTAGCTTTTCCTTGTATCTCTATTGGAACATCTTTTACATCATTTTTTTTAGGTTTATTTCTTGGTTCTGGTCTAATCATTCCTTCTTTTGCCATAACTACTCATATCCTTTCTAAAATAATCTCAATTTTAGTATTCTAAAAAAATTCTATAGTATACATGGCATCAAATAGAAACTGCTGTTATAGTGGCATCGTCTTCAAAAACTATTTTAGTTATTTTCCATCCATCTATTCCATTCTTCTGCTTTATATCCAACTGTTGCTTCTTTACCATTTCTTACTATAGGAGTATTTATAACTTTTTGATTTTTTAATAATAATTCAGCCTTAATCTCTGCACTTCGTATATTATTAAAGTTTAATTTTACGTATTCCTTTGCCTTCGTATTTATTAATTCATTAATGCTCACTGCTTTAATTATGCTATTAAATTCACCTTTGCTCATAGGTTTTTCATTTAAATCGATAAACTGAAATTTTATATTTCTTTCTTTAAAAAATCTTTCTGCTTTTTTAGTATCAAAGCATTTTTTAGTTCCAAATATTTGTATATTCATAAATTCATTTCACCTATTTTCATTTTAATTTTCTTTAAGTCGCCTTACACAATACTCCAATCTATTGCAACTATACTTTGACTTTATATTGTGTATTAACAATTTAAAATTCGCATTATAACAAAAGAAAATCCTTACTCTTAATTATACACTAATTACTAGCATATCATTATCTCTAACCTCAAGTAAGGATCTTCTCTTTCAAATTACTATTTTAACTCTTTGATATTAATTCTCTATTTTTGCTATAGTATCTAGAGCAACTTCCATCATATTTGTAAATGTCAATTGTCTTTCTTCTGCGCTTGTAACTTCTCCAGTTACAAAGTGATCACTTACTGTAAGTAAAGCTAATGCATTAACTCCAAATTTAGCTGCAATTGTATATAAAGCTGCTGCTTCCATCTCTACTCCTAAGCAACCAAACTTAGCCCATTTCTTCCAATCTTCATCATCATCACCATAAAATACATCAGAGCTATATATACTACCAACTTTAGGATCAAAGCCTTTTTCAACTGCTATATCGTATGCTGGTTTCAATAATTCAAAACTTGCTGTTGGCGCAAATGTTCTACCTTGAAATCTTACTAAATTAAGATTTGAATCTGTTGATGCAGACATAGCTATTATAAGATCTCTAACCTTAACTTTTTCGCTATATCCACCGCATGTTCCAACTCTTATAAGATTTTTAACCCCATAACTTTGTATCAATTCATTTGCATATATTGAAATTGAAGGTATTCCCATTCCTGTTCCCTGAACTGAAATTTTCTTACCTTTATATGTTCCTGTAAATCCATACATACCTCTAACTTCATTATAGCAAACTACATCTTCTAAAAAGTTTTCTGCTATAAACTTTGCTCTTAAAGGATCTCCTGGTAATAATACGCTTTCTGCAATAGCACCTTCAGGTGCATTAATATGAACACTCATTTTTTACCTCCATAATTTTAACCAAATCATTTCAATTAATGATCAATATATTTAAACTATTTCATAATAATAATTTATTTGCTTTCACTAACTATAGATATACTAGCACTAGCACCAATTCTGCTTGCTCCAGCATTTATCATATCCATAGCAGCTTTAAAGTCTCTAACTCCACCTGATGCTTTCACACCTAAATCTGGTCCAACAGTCTTTCTCATTAAAGCAATATCTTCCTTAGTTGCTCCACCACTAGAAAATCCTGTTGATGTTTTAACAAAATCAGCTTTAGCTTCTTTAGCTATTTCGCAAGCTTTAACTTTTTCTTCATCAGTTAATAAACATGTTTCAATAATAACTTTAACTAACGCTTTTCCTTGAGCTGCATTTACAACCGCTTCTATATCTTCTTTAAGTAAACTATAATTTTTATCTTTTAATGCGCCAACATTTATTACCATATCTATTTCAGTAGCTCCATTTTGAATGGCCTGATTTGTTTCAAAAGCTTTAGCTTCCTTTGTCATTGCACCTAATGGAAATCCAACAACTACACATGTCTTCACATCAGTCCCCATAAGTTCAGTACTTACTAATTTTGCATAACATCCATTTACGCAAACTGAAGCAAAATTGTATTCTTTAGCTTCCTTACATAATTTTTTTACATCCTCTACTGTTGCTTCTGGTTTTAATATTGTATGATCTATATATTTAGCTATATTCATATTTCATTACTCCTTAAATTTATTTTATAACTATATATGTTACAATTCACAATGCACATTTCACAATTACGGCTAAAATTCTTTCAATGTTTCTAGAATTATGATGTAGAATTATTCTGCAACATATATATAACTATAATTTGAATTAACACTCAGCACTTTCAGCGAAATTTTCGCAGTCCTGTGAAATAACAATGTTTCTTCTTTCTATTAACGAGTACCTTTTTCGTAAGGAACTCCATCAGCTTTTGGTGCAACTGATTTTCCAACAAAAAGAATTAATACTACAATTGTTAAAATGTATGGTAGCATTGCAAGTATTTGCGAAGGAATAGCAAAGTTTCCGCCTCCTAATACAACTGTTAATGCTTGAGCAAATCCAAATAATAAGCAAGCTCCGTATGCGCCATGTGGAGTCCATTTACCAAAAATAACTGCTGCTAATGCAATAAAGCCTTGACCGCTAATTGCTGTTGGAGTAAATTGTGCTATTATTGCAAGAGTCATAGATGCTCCACCAAATCCTGCAAGTATTCCAGAAATCATAACACACACGTAACGAGTTGCAGTTACACTTATTCCAAGAGTATCTGCAGCTGCTGGATGCTCTCCTACAGCACGAATACGAAGTCCCCATTTAGTTTTATATAAAATAAACCAAATGACTACTGTAATTATAAGTGCTATAAAAACTGTAATATCTACGCCAAATACTTTAGGTAATTTAGTAGCTACTGGTTTAGTCATAGTAGCTCCTTCAAATAATAATCTACATGTAAATAAAGAGAAGCCTGCACCCAATAAATTTATAGCAATACCTGATATTGTCTGATCCGCATTAAATGTTATAGATGCAACTGCATGTAATAAAGCCATTATTCCCCCTGCAATTCCTGCAGCTAAAAATCCAAGCCATGCATTTCCAGAATAATATCCTACTGCCGCACCAGTAAATGCACCTATAGTCATCATACCTTCAATTCCGATATTTACAACTCCAGAACGCTCAGAAACAACTCCACCTAATGCTCCAAATATTAACGGTGCTGAATACATTAGTGTAATACCTATTAATAGTGCAATACTATTTAACATTCTTTTCACCTCTCTTTAAAAGTCTATCAGCTAAAGCAGGTACAATCTTAGTTAATGCTACGAAAAATACAATAGTACCTATCATTATATTTATTATTTCCGATGGTGCACCTATAGCAGATTGTACAGATTGACCTCCATATAGTAATCCACCATATAACAATCCTCCAAATATACAACCAATAGGTGAACTTCCTGCAATTAATGCAACTGATAATCCGTTAAATCCGTTATTTTCAAAAGCAGCCATAGTTGATAACTTATGAGGTGCTGTGCCTGTAATAGCTAGTGCTCCAGCAAGACCTGATAATGCACCTGCAATTACCATTGATTGAATTATATTACGATTAACATTTATTCCAGCAAATTCTGCCGCATCTTTATTTAAACCAACTGCACGTAATTCATATCCTTTTGCTGATTTATATAATAAAATCGATATAACTACAGCCATTATAATAGCAACAATAATTCCAATATTAACATCTGTCTTTAACAAAACTTCTGATAACCATTTGTGATGAGAAAGAAATTCCATTCCAGCATCAGATGTCTTCCAATTGCCAAGTATAGTAGTAAATCCAGATTCATTAATCATATAAGTACTTGTTGAATCTGGTTGGTGAAATACATCTGTAGATACAACGAAATTAGATAAATATAATGCAATCCAATTCAGCATTATACTGGTTATAACTTCATGTATCCCAAATTTCGCCTTAAGAATTCCGACAATACCACCAAATACTGCTCCAGCAGCTACACCAGCTAAAATTACTAAAGGAATTTCTAATACTGCTGGCAAATTTAATTTTATCCCAACTATAGTTGATGCAATTGTGCCTATTATATATTGGCCCTCTGCTCCAATATTAAATAATCCTGTTTTAAAGGCAAATGCAACACTTAAACCAGTTAAAATAATAGGCGTAGCCTTAATAATTGTATTAGATATATATTTAGGTTTTGAAAAAATTCCATTAAAAAGTGCGCTAAAAGCATCTATTGAGTTATATCCTGCAATACCAAGAACTATTGCAGAAACTACAAAACCAAAAAATATTGCAATGAATGTTGAAGTAACTGGTTTTTTAAGAATCTTTGCCACTGTTTTCATTTCTTTTACCTCCTGCCATTAATAAACCTATTGTATTTTCATCAACTTCTCCCTGCTTAAATGTATCTACAATAGTCCCTGCATAAATTACAGCTATAGTATCAGAAACATTCATAACTTCATCAAGTTCAAATGAAACTAACAAAACCGCTTTGCCCTTATCTCTTTCCCTTATTAATGTTTTATGAACATATTCAATTGCTCCTACATCAAGTCCACGAGTTGGCTGCACTGCAATTAATAAGTCTGGATCATTAGCTACTTCTCTTGCAATTATAACTTTTTGCTGATTTCCTCCTGATAAACCTCTAACAGGAATTAATTCACAATTGTCAGGTCTTATATCATATTGTTTTATCATATCTTTAGTATGAGATATAATTTCGTCTTTATTTAGGAAACCATTTTTGCAATATGGTTCGCTTTTATATTTTTCTATAACTACATTATCAGCAACACTGAAATCTAATACAAGTCCTCGCTTTTGTCTATCTTCATGTATTGTTGATACTTTATTCTTGATAACATTTTCTGTTGTAGTATTTTGTATCTCTACTCCATTTATTTTAATGGTACCGCTTTCACATTTTGTTAGGCACGTAATTGCTTCAATCAATTCCTTTTGTCCATTGCCATCAATTCCAGCAATACCAACAATTTCACCTTTATGTACTTTAAGTGATAAGTTTTTAACTGCATCTAACTTTCTTTCATCTTTTACAGTTAAATTATCTATTTCAAAGACAACTTCCTCTGGTTTTGCAGGCTCTTTATCAACAACTAACTTAACTGCATGACCTACCATCATTGTGGCAAGCTCTGATCCTGTTACCTCTTTAACATTAACAGTATCTATATATTTCCCTCTACGTATTATTGTACAGACATCAGAAGATTCCTTTATTTCTTTTAATTTATGTGTAATTATAATTATCGTTTTTCCATCTGCTACAAGATTATTCATAATCTTTATTAAATCTTGAATTTCCTGAGGAGTAAGTACTGCTGTCGGTTCATCTAATATTAATAAATCAGCTCCACGATATAAGGCTTTTAATATCTCAATACGCTGTTGCATACCTACTGAAATATCTTCAATCTTTGCATCTGGATCTACTTCTAATCCATACTTTTTAACAATATTTAATATTTCCGCGCGGGCTTTTTTCATGTCCAATATGCCAAATTTACTTGTGATTTCACTACCTAACACTATATTTTGTGTTACTGTAAAATTTTCAACTAACATAAAATGTTGGTGAACCATTCCTATTCCATTTTCAATGGCTATATTAGGGTTTTTTATATTTATCTTTTCACCATTAAGATATATTTCTCCTCGGTCAGCTTGATATAATCCGTAAAGTATATTCATCAGTGTACTCTTACCTGCTCCATTTTCTCCTAATAGTGCATGAATTGTACCTCTTTTAATATCGATATTGATATCATCTAAGGCACAGAATGAACCAAACATTTTTGTAATTCCACGCATTTGCACTGCATATTGTTTGCTAATTTCCATACCAAGTCCTCCCTTAATTAATAATATGCTTTGCTAACAGTGAATCACAAGCTAGCAAAGCCATCCCTATTTCATATCTGCCATATATATATTACAATTCATTTTCCACATTTTAGCCTTAAGCCATTGCACATAGCTTTCTAGAACCTTAAATATAAATTTATCATTGCCACACATATATATTATTTAATTATTCTTATTTACCAAAGCTTTTAAATGTATCTTCATTATAAGGTGGAACTATTTCACCTTTCTTAATTTTATCTTGAACTGCCATAGCTGCCTTATAAACTTCTGGATCCATGTTTTTATTTTCAGTTGGAATTCCTACTGCATTTTCTTTTAAACCATAAGTGTATGTTTTTCCACCGATTTTATTTCCACTCATAGCTTCTTTTGAAAGATTTTCAACTGCAACATTTGCAAGTTTTAATGCTGATGTTAATACATTGTCAGGAGCTAAATATGCTTGGTCACGGTCAACACCTATTGCAAACTTATTTGCTTCCTTAGCTGCTTCAATTACACCTACACCAACTCCACCTGCTGCATGGAATACGATATCGCATCCAGAAGAGAACATCTTATTTGCAATTGCTTTACCCTTTGATGCATCAGAGAAACTTTCAGCATATTGAACATCTACACTAATATCTTTACCTAATTCTTTTGCTGCATATTGAACACCAGCTTGATATCCATATTGGAATTGATCTATAATTCCACTTTTTATACCACCAACAAATCCAACTTTACCTGTTTTTGTTGTTTTAGCTGCTATATAACCAACTATAAATGAAGGTTCTTGTGCATTAAACATAACTCCTGTAACATTAGCTGGAGTATCATCTCCATATGAATTATCAACTATAGCATAGTTAACATCTGGATTTGATTTTGCTGCTTTTAATATTGCATCTGACATTGCAAAACCAATACCCCAAACTAATTTATTGCCGCTATCTACAACTTTATCTAGATTAGTAGCATAATCAGATTCTTGCTTAGATTCTAAGTAACTAACTTTTGCACCCTTATTGTTTTTTTCGAAGTTTTGTAGGCCTTCCCATGAAGATTGATTAAACGATTGGTCATTTACCCCACCTGTATCAGTTACCATAGCAACTTGATATTCTTTTGCATTGCTGCTTCCTTTGTCAGCTGTACTAGTACCGCTTCCACTTGATCCACATCCAGCGAATAACGTTACTGTTATTGCTGAAACTGCTAATAATGATAATAATCTCTTTTTCATTAACCTTCCTCCTAAAATATAAGAATTAATATTTAAACTCATGGATAATATCCACGATTTAAATTTAATAAAACAATTATTATAAATATTCTTCTAATTAATTATATTTATAATATGTTGACTTTAATATTACGAATATGTATTCAACTTGTGCCTATGTATATATGTTGTAATGCACAATTCACAATTACCACTAAAATTCTTGCAATCTTTTTTTAAATTATGATGAAGAATTACTTTTGCAGCGTATATATAAATTTATATCTTTTTCTCTGAACCTTTAACTACAATTTGTGGTGCAATTATCCTTCTTCTTACACTATCATCCTCATTGTTGCTAATAATATCAAACAGCATATCCATAGAAGATCTCCCTAACTCAATCGGACAATCTTCCATATATGTAATATTTAATCCTACCATATCTAAAAAGTCAATTTTATCAAACCCCACTATAGCCAAGTCCTTAGGAATGTCCTTATTCTCTTCTTTTAGAGCTTTTATAACTCCCATCGTCATCATGTTACTGCAGACAACTAATGCTGTAGGACGGTCTTTTTCTTTAAGCAATTTTTTAGTTAATTCATATGCCTTATCTAATTTAAAATCTCCATATAAAACATATTTACTGCAAAAATCAATATCATTTTCTTTTAGTGCTCTTTTATAGCCCTCTAATCTATCCATTACTGGTTCTGAACTCAATAACCCTGTCATTATTCCAATCTTAGTATGACCTTCTTTAATTAGCAGGTTTGTTGCCTCAAATCCACCTTTTATATTATCTACAAAAACTCCATTTAACTTTGTAAATTTAACATCAGCCGAAACTAATATTATAGGAATATTTAAAGTATTTATTGTTTTAATATAATTTTCATTGAACTTTTCTTCACCAAATCCTGGGGTCATTATAATTCCTTTAATTCTTTGTTCTTTAAGCAATTTGAGAGCACGCACTTCCTTCTCTAAATAATTATCTGTATTAAACAAAATTATATTCAGATTATTTCTTTCTGCTCTCTCACTTACTCCTTTTATAATTTCTCCAAAATATGCATTGGTTATATCTGGAACGATAACTCCTATAGTATTAGTCTCGCATTTCGACAAACTTCTTGCAATTGCACTCGGTGTATAATTCATTTCTTTTATTGCGACTAATATTCTTTGCCTAGTTTCTTCTTTTACATAACCTGAATTATTAAGAACTCTTGAAACTGTTGCCGAGGATACTTTAGCCCTTTTCGCAATATCATTTATAGTAACTGACATAACACCCCACCTCGTCAAATTTTTTTCATAATCCATCAAAATTTATTCCATTATTAAAATTAAATCGTGAAATACTATTATTATAGACCAGATTAATTTATAACTTAAATTCTTAATTTCTAAGGCTTTAAGCCAAGTTATTTTTAAAGTCGAACTATTTATGGTATCGCTTCCACACTTATAATAATATATTAGGAATATGATGTCAATATTCATAGTTTCATTGATTTCACTATAATATTTATCAATACTATATGCTATTTATCTTCATTTTAAGCCATTCTATGTCTATACTAGTATAAATTATGATATGTATATTTACAAACTTTTTTTATTAATATAATTTTATTTCACTCTTCTCTAGGTATATATTAAAAGAGTGATTTAAAGTATTTTTATACTTAAACCACTCCATTTTTATTATTTCTCTCTCAATTTATCAAGAAATCTCTTTGTTCTTTTCAATGCTTCCATAATATCTTCCATTGATGACGCATAACAAACTCTTATAAATCCTTCTCCACAATCACCAAAAGCATTTCCCGGAATAACTAATACTTTTTCATTTATAAGCAGTTGTTCACAGAACTCATCCGATGTTATCCCTGTAGATTTAATACTTGGAAATAAATAAAATGCTCCAAGAGGCTCAAAACACTCTAATCCCATCTTTCTAAATCCATCCAATAGAACTCTTCTTCTTCTATTATATTCCTTACACATTTCTTCTACACTTCTATCACCACTTTTTAAAGCTTCAATCGCTGCATACTGAGCAGTTGTCGGTGAACACATAAGAGCATATTGATGAATTTTCTTCATCGCTTCTATTAGAACCGGATGCCCACAGATATACCCAAGTCTCCATCCTGTCATAGCATACGATTTAGAAAATCCATTTATAACTAAAGTCTTATCTCTCATTTCTGGAAAAGATGCTATTGAAACATGTTTCTCTCCATAGCAGAGTTCTGAGTATATTTCATCTGAAATTGCAATAATGTTTTTATCTTTAAGAACTTCTACTATTCCTGCTAGTTCATCTCTAGTCATTATTGCACCTGTTGGGTTATTAGGAAACGGTATTATAACTACCTTTGTTCTAGGTGTAATTGCTTTTTCTAAATCCTCAGGAGTAAGTTTAAATTCGTCTTCTGCTTTAAGGTTTAAAACCTTAGCTGTTGCTCCAGTAAATGCAGTACATCCCTTATATGCAACAAAGCTTGGCTCTGGAACTATAACCTCATCTCCAGGTCCAACTAATGCCCTAAGTGCTATATCAATTCCTTCACTTCCGCCAACAGTAACTATTATTTCATCTTCTGGATTATAGTTAAGATTAAATCTTCTATGAAGATACTTTGATATCTCACTACGAAGCTCAATAAACCCTGCATTTGAAGAATAATGAGTATGTCCTTGCTCTAAAGAATAAATTCCAGCTTCTCTTACATTCCATGGAGTTACAAAATCTGGTTCTCCTACACCTAGAGAAATAACATCATCCATTTCATTTATTATATCAAAATATTTTCTAATTCCTGATGGAGGCATATTTTTTACGTTATCTAAAATCATGTCTTCTAATCTCATATAAATATTGCCTCCCTATCTTCTATCTTCTTTTCTTTAAATATCTTTCCATGATCTTTATATTTCTTTAACACAAAGTGAGTACCTGTACTTAATACATATTCTTGCACTGCTAGTTTTTCTGATACAAAAAGAGCAACTTCTTTCATGGTCTTTCCTTCAACAATAACCGTTAAATCAAAACCTCCAGACATTAAGTAGCATGCTTTAACTTCTGAAAATTTATATATTCTTTCTGCAACTTTATCAAATCCAACGCCTCTTTGCGGTGTTATCTTAACTTCTATTAATGCTGTTACTGTTTCACTACCTGTATTTTCCCAATTTATAAGCGTTGTATAACCTGCTATAATGCTTTTTTCCTCATAGTCTCTTATTGCTTCTCTAACCTCTTCAACAGTTTTACCTGTCATAACTGCTATTTGTTCATCACTGTATCTACTATTTTTTTCTAATATCTCAAGTATTTCCTCCATCGAAATAACCCCCTTATTTTAATATAATTAAATAAAAAAATTCCTCCATCCCACACAAGGGACGAAAGAACTACTTCGCGGTACCACCCTAATAAACAACTTAAAAATTGTTCACTCAGCTAGAGTACATATTATACTCCACCTCTATAACGTGAGGAGCACGTTATAGCCTAATTAAAAATTCTTATTTTCTAAAAATTTTTATTTCTCAGCTATAAAATTCAAAGGCTGCTTCTATAAAGGATACTTACCAGATTTCACCGACCTCTAGCTCTCTTAAAAGTTTACCATTTATATACTCTTCCTTATCACTATCTTTAAAACTTTATTTTTAAAATTACTATCCAATATGACTATAAAATTTCAAATAAAAAAGATAACATGAAAAATTCTTATCACTTTTCACTTAAGTCTTTCTTTATATTATACTAGCAAAAGTACAAAAAATTCAATATATTTTTTATATTTTTTTATTTAAATGCATAATATTCTATTGAATTAACTAAAATTAACCCCAAAAAATATATTTATATAATATATATATAAAAAGGAGCATAAGATTTAATCACTCTTATGCTTCTTACTCAATCAATAGAAAATTTATTACTTTCTATCTTCTATTGTTTTGTTGCTTTCTAGCTCTCCTGCAGTCAGGACATCTTACTGGTTCATTTTCAAAACCTTTTTCCTTATAAAATTCTTGTTCTCCTACAGTGAAAACGAACTCTCTTCCACAATCTTTGCATATTAATGTTTTATCTTCCATTCTAATGTTCCATTGCTCAAGTTAAAATAACTTTGCAATAGTTCACCTCCTCTTTTTGCTTAAAAATTTCTTTTGTCATTTAATATTATGTCTGTCTTCATAATTTTTATTCAAAAACATATTATTATATAGTTTATATTTAATTATCATGTAATCTCTCCATATGATATTGCATAGGACTCTTTTACATTTATTTTTGCATATATAATAATTGAATCACATTACTTTAAGTAGATTTAATTGATCTTTAACTCAAATTTTTCATTTACAAAATCAATTACACACTTTCCACCTTCGCTTAGCTTTCCAAATAAAATTTCATCAACAAGTAATGGTTTTATATTAGAAGCTATAACCCTTGCTATTTCTCTTGCCCCAAATTCCTCTGATGTGCCTATTTTAGCAATCTGATTTACACATTCTTCACTAAATTCTATTTCAACATTTTTAGAATTCAATTTATCTTTAAAGTTATTTAATTGCTTTTTAGCAACATTTGCTGCCATAATATCAGTCATTCCATTAAATACTATTATTTTATCCAGTCTATTTCTAAATTCAGGTGTGAAGAACTTTTTAACTTCTTCCATTATAGCTTCACCTTTGACTTCCCTATCTCCGAAACCGATAAGTTTTTTGCCTATATTCCTTGCCCCTGCATTAGAAGTCATTATTATTATTGAGTTTCTAAAGTCAGCTTTCCTGCCTTTATTATCAGTAAGTGTAGCATAATCCATAACCTGAAGCAGTACACTCAAAATATCAGGGTGCGCCTTTTCTATCTCATCCAGCAATAATACACAATGTGGCGTTTTTCTTATTGAATCAGTTAAAAGTCCACCTTCTTCATAACCTACATATCCTGGAGGTGATCCTATGAGTTTTGCAGCTGAATGTTTTTCAGTATATTCACTCATGTCAAATCTAATCAAATCTATTCCTAGAGTTTTAGATAAACATCTAGCAATCTCTGTTTTTCCAACTCCTGTAGGCCCAACAAAAAGCATAGATGCTACTGGCTTATCCTCATCGTTTAATCCAGATCTAGACATCTTTATACATCTTACAACTTCTTCAATCGCTTTATCCTGTGAAAATATATTTTCCTTTAAGTCCTTTTCCAAGTGCTTTAAAGAACTTATCTCGCTACTTTCCACAGTTTGCTTTGGAATGTTACAAATTTTTGATATTATTTCCTCAATAGTTTTTCTGTCAACTATAATCTGCTCATTCATATCTTCATTATGCATACGAACATAAGCTCCAGCTTCATCTATAATATCTACAGCTTTATCTGGCAGATATCTGTCATTAATATACTTATCGCTTAGAGTTACTGCATCTCCAATTGCTTCATCTGTATAACTTACATTATGATATTCTTCATAATTCTTTTTAAGTCCATCTAATATTTGTATAGCTTCTTTTATAGATGGTTCTTTAACATCTATTCTTTGGAATCTTCTACTTAATGCTTTATCTTTTTCAAAAAACTTTTTATATTCATCAAAAGTAGTAGCTCCAATAAATCTAATTTTTCCTTCTGTAAGATAAGGCTTTAACAAATTGGACGCATCTAATGCGCCACCATTTAACGCTCCAGCACCTACAATATTATGAATTTCATCTATATATACAATTGGCTTATCTTGTTTGCTAATCAAATCTAAAACTCTTTTTATTCTTTCTTCAAAATCTCCTCTATACTTAGTTCCTGCTATCACAGATCCAATATCTAAAGAAAACATAGAACTTCCCTTCAATTTTTCTGGCACCTTGTCTTCACTTATTAACTTTGCAAGTCCTAAAGTTATAGCAGTCTTACCAACTCCAGACTCACCTACATGTATAGGATTATTTTTTATCCTTCTACAGAGTATCTGTATACTTCTTTCTAAAATATCTTTTCGTCCTATCAATGGATCATTTTCTTCTTCTGTAGCTTTCTTAATAAGGTCTATTGTAAACTTATTAAGAAATGCATCTTCTTTTTTCTTCTCTACTTTCTCTTTACTTTCATTCTCAGTAAATTCATTCTCATCTTCTTTAAAATTTTCTTGCATTTCATCATCATAAGAATTTCGAGTATCTTCATCTATACTATGACACAAAGAATATAGCAAATCTCTTCTTGTAACGCCTTCTTGCTCTAGATAATATCGTGCATAACTATCTTCTAAATTAAAAATTGCAGAGAGTATATGATCTACGTCAATTGCATCTTTCCCGCTATACTTAATTTGTTCATTTGCTGTTAAAATGACTCTTTGAAACTCTATGCTCTCTTGTGGTTCTCCTTGACCAATTTTATTTATATATGTTTTCACGTAAGTTGCCAAATTATATCTTAAATTTTCTAAACTTCCACCACATTCTTTAATAGCATACTCTACATTCTTATCAAAAGTTGCAGCATACAGTAAATGCTCTGGTGTAATATATTCGCTGCTTTTCTCTTTTGCTTCTTGGTATGCTTTAAGTAATATCAAATTAACTTCATTCGTAATTTTCATATTTTACGCCTCCTCTACAGTAAGCTTAAACGGAAAGCCTTTTTCCTTAGCCATTGACATTGCAGTTGAAACTTTAGTAACTGCTATATCATAACTATATATTCCTGCTATTCCCTTACCCCTTTCATGCACATCTAACATTATCTTCTCAGCATCTATTAACTTTTTATTAAATACAACTACCAGTATATTAATAACGAATTCCATTGTTGTATAATCATCATTATACATAACAACTTTATAATTCTTAGGCTTTTTCACATCAACTTTATTCTTTGGTTTGGTTACAATATTTGTTTCCATATATAATTGTCTATCCCTCCCCGCATATTATCATCATATATATTATTCTAAATAGATATATTTTAACACAATATTTAAGCTTATACCAATAGGATTATAGTAAATTATAGATTCATCATTTATATTAATTTATATCTAAAATCCGAATTTTATTATTATTTACTCCAATTATACTTTTTTTATTTATAATATAGTCCCTTACTATTGCTATAACATCTTTTGATATTATTTCTCCTGGGCAAACCAAAGGTATTCCTGGAGGATATGGTATTATTGATTCTTTAGCTACTAAACCTTCACACTTTTCTATTTCACACCATCTGCTTTTTAATTTAAAAGTTTCATAAGGCTCAAATTTTTTAACAGGTATATTTCTAGAATATTTTATCTCTATTTCTCTAGACATATTTCTCATATCTAAATTTAAAATAGTTTCGTATATAATTTTAAAATCTTCTTCTGTATTAAATGGTGACAGAATTAAAACAACTCCTCTTGAAAAACTCATCTCAGCCTGTATCTTATTATCTCTTAGATAATCTAGAAATTTATGTCCATTATACCCTTTAGGGAGAATAACTATATATCTACTAGGATCAATTTTGTATCCTTCTATTCTATCATTATGCTTATCTAAGTCACTTTCACTTAATATATAAACTTTTCCTAGTTTATTAATTTTTTTCTTCCACTTTTCAGATTCATTTATTAATTTATCATAATCATCTTTCCCGTATGTATCTAAATAATATCTTGCATAATCTAAAGATGCCATTATCAGATAAGATGGTGAAGTTGTAGTAAATAACTTTATGTAAAAATCTATTATGTCATTATCTTCATTTACTAAGAGATATGCGCCTTGAGTTAGGGCTGGTAAAGTTTTATGTGCACTTAAAACCACATAATCTCCTAAACTCGCAAGAGACTTTGGCAATCTTTTATTTATTCCAAAATGAGCTCCATGAGCACAGTCGATTATAACTTTTAATCCTATTTCCTTCAAATTACATATAATCTCTTCTATATCATATGTAATTCCAAAATAATTTGGATATGTTATTATAATTCCCTTTGGTTTTGAGCTATTCTCTAACGCTTTATATATATTCTCTTTATTAGGTGGTAAAAATAGTCCTAATTCATCATCAATAATAGGTTCTATATATTTAACTTTTAACTTTCTCATAATCAATCCATTATAAATTGACTTATGGCAGTTTCTTTCAACTAAAACTTCATCACCCTCATCAAATGCTGAAAACATAGCTGCTAAGTTTCCTGATGAGCTTCCATTCACTAAAAAATAGGCTTTCTTAGCCTTATAAGTTTTAGCTAATAGCTCTTGGGCTTCCTTTATTATCCCTTCTGGATAATGCAAATTATCTAATGGGTCGACCTCTGTTATATCTAAAAATCCCATTCTATTAACAAACTCCAGCCCAATTTCATCTCTAGTAAATCCAATTCCTCCCTTGTTTCCTGGCATAGAAAGAAGTAGGTTTCCTTCATCATTGTATTTAAGTAATTCTTCTAATAATGGTAAATTCAAAAATACCGCTCCAATCTAATTTCAAATATAATTAACCATGGATAAAAGCTTCATATCAGTAATGAAACGATATGAAGCTTAAAACATGCTTTCTATTTCATAAATGAAATACTCTATATTGCACTTGTGTTTTTTCCTAATCTTTTGAAAAATACTTAATTGTTCTTAAAAGATTCTAGTTAATACTTCATGCCTTTTTTATAGGTGTAGATCTTCAATAAATTCTAATATATTTTCTTCTTTAGTTGCCCATGATGTCACTAATCTAATTGCAGTATAATTAGAATCAATTATTCTTTCAATATTAAAAGAATATTTCTCACTTAGCTTTTCAATTAAATTATTAGGTAATATAGGGAACTGTTGATTTGTAAAAGATTCAGTTAAAAACTTATATCCTTCATCTACTATTGCAGCTTTTAACATAAGTGCCATTTTATTTGCATGTTTTGCAAGTTCAAAATATAAATCATCTCTGAATAATTCTTCAAATTGAATTCCAAGCAATCTTCCTTTTGCTAATAATCCACCTTTTTGCTTAATAAAATATCTAAAATCTTCTTTTAATTCATCATTGCATATTACAAGTGCTTCTCCAAAAAGCGCTCCATTTTTAGTTCCTCCAATGTAAAATGCATCAACTAATTTTGCTATATCAGCTAAAGTCAAATCACTTTCTTCCGCTACAAGTGCAGATCCAAGTCTAGCACCATCCAAATACAATAGCAGTTTATTCCTCTTACAGCAATCATGTAAATCAATCAACTCTGCTTTAGTATATAGAGTTCCAAGTTCTGTAGAATTTGATATATATACTAATTTAGGTTGAACCATATGCTCATCACTATGAGAATCAACAACATTTTGAACTAAATTTGGAGTAAGTTTTCCATCGTTAGTTCTCATTGTAATTACTTTATGACCAGTTGCTTCAATTGCTCCAGTTTCATGACAATTTATATGACTTGTATCTGCTCCTACTGCTGCCTGATGAGGTCTTAAAAAAGCTGATATAGCTGTAAGATTAACCTGTGTGCCACCAACTAGTAAGTGTATATCTACATCTTCCCTATCAATTTTCTTCTTCAGCAGATTAACTGATCTTTCTGTGTACTGATCAGTACCATAACCATCGGTTTGTTCAAGATTTGTTTCAACTAATGCATTTAATATTCTTGAGTGTGCGCCTTCACTATAATCATTTTTAAAACTGTACATAATTCTGCCTCCTTTTATGCTCTCTCAATTATCTGTGTTGTAAAATTCTTCAATACTTTCTTACCTACTTGAAAAATCATTTCTTTTGTTAGTAGCTCCATTTCTTTAATCTCATTAATATAAATTTTATAATCTCCAAACATGCAGTCATATGTAGCCAGCTCTTTGGCCAGTATTATACTCTGCTCTTCTCTAAATAATCTTTTTAATTTAAAGCTCTTAATTAAACGTTCTATCTGATCATTATCAAGTTTCTTTTCTAATGAATCTAACTTTGCTATACATCCTTCTATTAAAGATATGGCTTTATTTACATTTTCTTCTGATGTGCTAAATGTTATTTTATATAGTTTTATATAATTCTCATTTGAAATTTTAGTAAGCACATCATATACCAAGCCATTTTGAGTTCTTAAAACATCATAGAGAATTGAATTAACCCCATCTCCAAAATATTGATTAAAAATTCTAAGCGCCTTAATTTCTTTTTCACTCAAATCATCAATTGGAAATATCATTTCAACTTTACATGCTCTTATTCCATCTCTTACATTGTTATAAGTTCCCTTTTGAGGATTTTCATATTCTATTAAATTTTTATTATCAGTTTTACTAATCTCTTCTTGAATAGCACTATTTTTCTTCCACTCAGAAAAATAATTACATATAACTTCCTTTACTATATTAAACTTTACTGATGAAATTATAATAATTGAAGTATTTCCCGGAAAATAATATTTATCATAAAATTCTTTAATATTATCTAAAGTTATGTTCTCAAGATCATCAAAGGTTCCTATTATAGGATACTTTATTCTTCTGTTACTGAAGCAGTTAAAAAATAAATTATCCTCGCAATACTGATCTATATCCTCATCCCATTCTTTTAATTCTTCTTTTATGACATCCATTTCTTCTTTGAATCCATTTTCTCCAAATTCCGGGTTAATTATTATATCACTTAAAATTTCCACACCTTTTTGTAAATCTTCTCCGAGCAGAGTTCCATAATATATTACATATGGATAATTAGTCATGGCATTATTAAATCCAAAAATACTGCTCAGCTCTTCATTTATTTCTCTCTCAGTTCTGTTTTTTGTTCCTTTATAAACCATATGCTCGGTTGCATGCGCTACTCCAAACTTTTCGTTCTCAACTCCAGCTCCTGCATTTAAAGAAATACAAATTGATGATAGCTCTGAATCTGTATGTTTATAAATTAATCTCAAATCATTTTCCAAAATGTATTCTTCCAAATGTCTATTCTCCTTACATTGTTATACATTGCAATAGTAGATTTACATTGAATTTTTTATTGATTCGAGTGTTCAGTTATATTCCAAATATAAAAAATTACTTGCAACATATATTATATTTAATTCTAGGATGTGCCTTTAAAATGTTATTATATCAATTTAATTATATAAAAAGAGACCTCCTCTTGCTAAGTGCTAGATAAAGAAATTATCTATGAACATTTACTAAGTGGAAGCTATTCTATCTGTACTTATTTTAATTAATTTAAGAAATAAGTACAGGTTGTTAAAACTTTTATTAGTATGTCCTAAATAATATTCTCTCAGTAGCAAAGGCAATAGAGTTCCCCTTCTTTTAGTATATTATTATAAAAAAGTTAATTTTCTTCAGCTTTTAACGCAATTGCACATTCAATTCTCTTCTTTTGCATCTTACATCCAATTTCATAAGGAATGTTCATATCCCCATTAAAATTAAAATTGTTAGCTTGGCATCCACCACTACAATAGAATTTTGCCCAGCACTCCCTACATTTAGGCTTATTATATATATGTGCTTTCTTAAATTTTTGAGCTAATTCTCCATTATAAGTATCTTCGTGTATACTTCCTAACTTAAACTCTTCTTTTCCAACAAATTGATGACATGGATACACTTCTCCTTGAGGAGTTATAGCTACATATTCAAATCCTGCACCGCATCCAGAAATTCTCTTGTAAACACATGGTCCACCTTGAAGGTCTATATTAAAATGATAGAATTTAAATTCATCATTTCCTTCGCGTTTTCTTCTTGCCATTTCTTCATATAGCTTGTCATAGTTTTCAAAGATTGTATCTATATCTTCTTCTCTTAATGAAAGTGGATGTCCATTTTCTAAAACAACTGGTTCTATAGATAACTCTCTAAACCCTTCATTAACCATTGCCATTACATCTTCATAAAAATCTGTATTTTCTCTTGTGAACGTTCCTCTTACATAATAAGTTTTTCCTTTAGTTCTTCTCTTAATCATTTCCTTGATATTTGGAACTATATCATCAAAAGAACCGCTTTTATCTGGCTTAATTCTAACATTATCATTAACTTCTTTTCTGCCATCTAACGAAAGAATTATATTTCCCATTTCTTTATCCATATAATCCATCATATCTGGAGTTAATAGAGTAGCATTAGTGGTCATTGTAAATCTTACTCTCTTTCCCCATTTTTCTTCGTTATCCCTAGCATATTTAATTATATCTTTTATTGTGTCCATAATTAAAGTTGGCTCTCCACCAAATAAATCTATTTCTATATTTTTTCTTGGCCCACTTCTTTTAATCACATAGTCAATTGCTTTTTTTGCTGTGTCTGCACTCATGACTCCACCATGTCCATGATATTCACCCTCGTCAGCAAAACAGTACTTACATCTAAGGTTACATCCATGAATTACATTTAAACAGATAGCCTTTATGTAATCTCTATCATCCATAGAGCTATGAGCTATTTCTTCATATTGATCTTCTGAATATAAAATCCCTTCTTCAGCTAACTCTTGAATTTCATCATAAGCCTCTGAAATCTCTTCTTCATCATATTTTCCTTTAAGTTCCTGTAATATTTCTTTCTTATTTCTTAATTGGCTATCATCTAATATATCATAAACTAGTTCATCTACAACATGAACAGCTCCTGTATTCACATCTAAAACAAAATAATTTTCGCCTTGTTTAAATTTATGTATTAAAGACAATTCTTTTTCCTCCTAAACATATAAAGTAAGCAGTAACTATATAGTTACTGCTTGAAGATTATTAGTTTTCACATTCTAAGTTTGCAACTGTGCAAGATGTCTTACAAGCTGATTGACATGAATTTGCACATTCTTTGCATCCTGGCTTACATAAACTATTTTTAATGTTTGTTTTGTTTATAGTTTTTATATGTTTCATTACAAAATCCTCCATTTTAAATATATCCTTAGCTATTATATCATAATATACTAAAGTATAAAAGATTTGCTGGCCCTCTTTTTATTTATATTTCTGCTTATATGAAATTATAAATATAAAAACTATTTTTCAAGAATTCTTAATCATAAAATTATTTAAATATTTTAATTGTGAACTTTTCATCCTTCTTTCTAATTACATCATAGAATTTTTATATAAATTATTGTATCTTCAAGCTATTTTCAAAATATTATTTTCTTGTCCTATATATATTAATAAACTCACTAATTAATATCTTTGCAACAGTATTATCAATAATAATTTGAAATTGTTCCCTTGTCTCTACAACTCCACGTACACTTTCTATCTTTTTCAAAATTCCAACATCCACTTTTTTAGTGTCCTTCAATCTCAATCTTAATCTAGTCATACAATTTTCTACAAACAAAATATTTTCTTCTGATCCAACCAAATCAAAAAGTTCCCTTGCTATCTTATCAAAATCTGTGTTCATCTCTCTTCCCCTATCCTTCAATTAGTAATCTATAATAAAAATAGCCAACACATTAATAAATTAAATATTTAAACTTGCTGGCTTTTACATCTCTATTTAGTTTTAAAGCAGCATTAATCTCTCATTAGAAAATTATACATACATGCAAATAGTTTGTGTATTATACTAAAGTATAATTTTGATTTAATTCGTATCATTTTATATTATCCCTTTTTCTTTTAATTGATTAATTGCTATCGTTTTATTTCTTACATTTAACTTGCAATAGACGGATGCAATATGTTTTTTTACAGTGACTAAAGCAATATTTAGTTTATCTGAAATCTCCGCTTGCTTATATCCATGATGTACTAATTTCATTATCTCAATTTCCCTTGGAGTCAACTCTATTTTTTCTAAATTGCAATATCTTTTTACATATATCTGATTATATTCTTTGCACTTTGTGATTAAACATTTTACATACTCACTTTCGTTTCTAATAGATTCGAGTAATGGTAATATGTGTGGGGCTAATTCAACAAAACACATTACAATGTGGTCTTTTTCTGCTAGTTCAATAGCTTTTAACAATGACTTTTTTGCAATTTCACTTCCATACAGCTTGTACTTTGCAATTGAATCAAATGTGTATGCATATATTATTCCAAATATACTTTTTTTGCCTGTATAAACTTCCAGCATAATTTCTACCTGAATTTCTAACTCTATATAACTCCCCTTAAGTATCATCGCTAAACCTGTGATAACATGGTTCATTCCTATAACAGGCATAATGTCTTTTGATTCATGGTTTTCTATATTTATAATCCACTTATTTAAATTTTCTAAATTACCAGTTATTCCATCAATATATCCTATAGCTATCTGTGATCCGTTAAGAAAGATTGGAATATTAAGATTTTCATACTCTTTAATCAGATTATAGAAATTATTTTTAATCTCATTTTTATAATCTTTATTAACACAAATCCTTGTTAAGAGAAATAATGAGCAAATTATTATGCTTGTCTGTTTTTTGGTTTTAGCCTTATGAAATGCCTTATAAGCAAATAATTCTCCATTTTCAATGTCACCTGTTTCATAAAAATATTCGGCCATCATAAGGTAATTTGCACCTGTTGCTCCACCATTTGATATATGAATAAAATAATTTATTCCTTGTTGAAAAAATTCCACTAACTCTTTCAAATTACCTGTTTTCCTGTGAAATAAATATAAAAAATGAGGTGATCCAAAAGTTGCTGGCATTTTATTATTTGCTATTCTTGATACTCCTCCATTAAAAAGCTCATAAGCTTTTTTATGGCACTCTATCATTCTCCTAACATTATAAAATACTAATATGCTTTCTAAAAATGCAATTTCACCTAATATCTGATTTTTCTCTTTAAGATTTTTATCTTCTTTATATACAGCTTTAGCCTCATATAATAACTTGGCACCTGCTATTGGATTTCCATAAAGAATATAAAAAAATAAGTAAGTTAGATAAGCTATGGGTCTTTTTATCTTCTCACTGATAATAAGCTCATTAAACACTGGTTTTATAATTCCTTTATATAAATTGGTAAGATCTATTGTATAATTTCTCTCTATTAAATCTAATATACGCGCGTAATTTTTTGCTTTATAGTAGTATTCCATTGCATATATATCATTAAAATTTTTAGCATACCAATCACCACAGATACTATTTATTTTTTTTAAATCTACATTGGATAATGCTAATTCTTCTTCTAATGCATTTTTAAGAATTGAATGTAGTCTATATATTTTTTCCTTTTTGTCATATCTTATAAAGCAATTATTAGAACATACTCTTCTAATTATCTCCTTAGATCTTTCATCTTCTGTAATATACACAGCTTGCTCAATCGTAAAATTCTCAACCAATGAGAGCTTTAATAAAATCTGCTTGGTAACTTCATCAAATTTATCATATACAGCTACTTTAATTAACTCTGTTGCTTTTGGTATATTATCAAATGTATTTTGACTGTAATATTGAATTAATGCAAGATACATAGCTGAAGTCCATCCACCAGTATATTCGTATAGTTCTTTTTTTTCTGCTTCCGTCAATATAATTCCATTAATCTTAAAGAACTCTATCGTTTCGTCAAAGGTAAATGCAATATCCTCTTGACGCATTATCATACATTTTTGCTTTAGTTCAAATTCAACATACTCATTTGCCGGCTTTTTTCTACTTATTATAACTATGTGCAAATTACTTATATCTTCCAATATTATAGCTTTTATTAAATGATTAATATAAACTATTTTTTCATCATCCCAATCATCAATAATTATTATGGTTTCTTGCCTTATCTCATTTCTAATCATATCTACTATCTTATAAACATCTTTATTATTATTAGGAACCCCGTATGCATATAACATTTCACCTAATTTGAAATTGATATTTTTAATCAAATCACAAAATTTTTTCCATATCCACATATCATCAATCTCATCATTTGTTATATCAAGCCAAATTGTTTGCACTCGTTTATTCTTCTCTATAAAATTTCTAACTGCAATGGATTTTCCGTAACCCATAGATGCTGATATAAAATATACAGGTACTCGAAAAACTTCTAGCAATAGCTTATTAATACGCTTTCTATATAGCAATTTAGGTCTAAAAATTTCATTTTTCATATATAAATACCCCTTCATTTAAGCAAATGTATGTGAAAACTACATTAGAATATTTTATCATACTTAAAATTCCATTTCAAATTTAGCCTTTATTGTTAAAATTATACTAAAACCCAAATAAGAATCTGCTTAGTAAACTGTGCATTTCTAATGCTTTTTAAAGTTATAAGTAGATTTAACTTCATTATAATTTCCCAACGAAAAATAAAGTTCCAAGCACTTAAACTTGGAACTTTATTAACGCTATATTAAAGAGCAACTACTTTATTTAAAAGCATATTATTTCTCTTTATAAATTCATCCATTTCAGCTGCATCTAATTCCTTATTTGCAATTTTAGCTAAATCTAAAATATGCTCACAGATAAATTTAACATCTTCCTTTTTGCTTTCATTCTTAGAAACTTCTAGAAGCTTCTTAATTATTGCACTCTTATTGTTTATAACTAGAGTTTTTTCTTCATCAAACATACCTGGGAAGCTCATTCCTGATTTTGCATACATCTTACTCATTTGAGCCATTCTTCTTGACTCTTCTGAAACTAAAATAAGTGCTGGAGTTTCTTCATTCTTCAATCCTTCAATAGACAAATTCTTAATTTTGTCTCCTAGTGCAGTTTTAAATAGCTCCTCTATTTCCTTATTTAAAGCTTTTATAGTCTCATCATTTTCATCTTCTTTACTTCCTAATGTATCTGAAATATCAGAATCAATTCTATTGAATTTAATTCCTGATTCATGCATTTCCAAGAACGAAATAAAGTGGTCATCTAGTGAACAATCTAATATAACAGCATCTAAATCATTCTCTTTAAACATCTTTATATATTGAGATTGTTGTTTTTCATCATTAGCATAAAATACTTTGTTTTCATGCTTTTCTTTATTGGCTTCAAGATAATCCTTTAATGTTACGAATTCACCCTTTAAATTCTTAAAGATTATTATTTCCTTTATCTTATCATAGAATTTTGGATCTCTTAAGCAGCCGTATTTAATAAATATTTGTATATCTGGCCAGAATTTATTAAATTCTTCTCTGCTATTTTTAAACAAGTCAACTAATTTATCTGCTACCTTTTTAACTATATGATTAGATATTTTTGAAACTTCCTTATCATTTTGAAGGAAACTTCTTGATACATTTAAAGGTAGATCTGGACAATCAATAGTACCTTTTAAAAGTAATAAGAATTCAGGTATTACTTCTTTAATATTATCCGCAACAAAGACTTGGTTATTGTATAACTTAACTTGACCTTCTGTTGCTTCAAATTCATGAGTTAATTTAGGGAAATATAATATTCCTTTTAAATTAAATGGATAATCTACATTTAAATGAATCCAGAACAATGGTTCATTGAAATCCATAAATACTTTTCTATAGAAATCCTTATATTCCTCGTCAGTACAATCCTTAGGTGCTTTAACCCATAATGGATTTGTATCGTTCAATGGCTTTGGTGCTTCTGGTTCAACTAACTCTTGATATTCAGTTCCATCTTCTTTCTTCTTTGTTTCATATTTAGGTTCTTCTTTTGGCTTATTTTTATCTTCTAAATATATTTCTGTAGGTAAGAAAGAACAGTATTTCTTGATTATTTCTCTTACCTTATATTCTTCCAAAAATTCTGAGCTTTCATCATCTATATATAGAGTTACTGTTGTACCCCTTGTTGTTCTCTCGCTAGAAGATCCAATCTCATATTCTGTTCCACCTGTACATTCCCACTTAACGGCTTCAGCGCCTTCTCTAAATGATAGTGTATCTATTTCTACCTTAGTAGATACCATGAAAGTTGAATAAAATCCAAGCCCGAAGTGACCAATTATATCCTTACCTTCATCCATTTTATCTTTATATTTTTCCATAAAATCCGTTGCGCCAGAAAAAGCAACTTGATTTATATATTTCTTAACCTCTTCCTCTGTCATACCAATACCATTGTCTATGAATTTAAGAGTCTTCTTTTCCTTATTTATTGATACAACAACTTTGTATTGCTCGTCTCCGTTTACTGTTGCCTCTCCTAGAGAAACTAATCTTTGAAATTTACTAATTGCATCGCATGCATTACTTATAACTTCTCTGATAAATATATCCTTATCAGAGTATAGCCATTTTTTAATAATAGGAAATATGTTTTCTGTGTCAATTGATATGTTACCATTTTCTTTTATCATGATATTACCTCCTGTTATTTTTTCTAGAAAATATTTTAATGCAAAGAATATTTATTGTCAAATTCTTCTTGTAACTTTATTTTAAACTTATGCATTAATTTAATAAAGAAAGAATATATGTTGTAAAATTTATTTCTCACGTAATAGCTTCAAACTATCATTTTGATATAGTACAACATATATTCTAAATTATATATTAAAATTAAAATCTGATTATATCTTAAATTTTAACACAATTTCATTGAGTTTTTGAGATAGTTCTGCTTGACTTTGCGAAGATTTGGCAATATCACTAACAGCTAATGTTATTTCACTAATACTATTTAATACTTCTTCAGAACCTGCACCTGACTCTTCTGCTGTCGCTGATACAGTTTGCATAGCTTGGTTTATTTGTTCTATAACTTCATTTATCTGATTAGATGAATTTGCAAATTCTTCAGTCATTTCATTAACAAATTCAGCATCTTTTTCATATTGAATGCCAGTATTCATAAGTAACTCATAGCTTGGTTTTACATTTTGAGCTATATAGTTAAGTATATCTTCTCCACTTTGAGATAAATTTTCGAATGCAGCCTGCACCTGTAAAACCATACCCTGTATACTTGAAACTGCCTCTGATGATTGTTCTGCAAGCTTTCTTACCTCATCTGCAACCACAGCAAACCCTTTTCCGTTCTCACCAGCTCTTGCTGCTTCAATTGCTGCATTAAGTGCAAGTAAATTAGTTTGTGATGCTATATCACCTATAGCATTGGCCATCAATTTCACCTCATTTACTACTTTACCGTCTTCGATAGCTTTTATAATATTTGCTCTCTTTTCCTCATAAATAATGTTTCCTTGTTCTATATTTTCTGAAGCTTTTTTCTTTATTTCAAGAGAGCGATTCTTTATTTTACCTACTGAAACAGCTGCATCATTTGCTCTATTAGCAAGTTCATTTGTTGTCGCTCCAATTTCTTCTGCTGATGCACTTACTTCTTCAGTTATAGCGCTCAAATCTTGGGCTCCTTTAGATATTTGTTCAATTGATTCATTTATATCATTCATCTTAGAAGAAACCTCATGTGTTGTAGCTGATAGTTCCTGCCCCGATGAACTTATATCATTGGATCCATCTATTATTACCGCTATTAACCTTCTTATGTTTTCATTAGCTTTATTTAATGCTCTTGCCATACTACCAATCTCATCTTTAGAGCTTATCTCTATTTCCTGAGTTAAATCTCCTTCTTCTAAGTGCTGTGCATATAATAATACTTTTTTTAAATTATTTGATATTATTGTAGCAATTATAACTCCTAATAGAACTGCAGTAATAAAACCTAAAATAATTATTGTTACCATTATATAAAAAGATTTATTATTCACATTGTTATTGGAAGAACTTTTATCTGATGCTTTTTGTTCAGTAATTTTAACTAATTTGTCAATATTATTAGTTAACTTCTCTCTTATGCTTGCACTTTCTTTGCTAAAACTCATAGCTTCGTCGTACTTTCCATCACTTGCTAGACTTATTATTTTATCAGATGAATTCCTATAATCTGTTAAATCACTTTTTATTTCTTTGTATATCTTATTTTCGTCTTCATTCATATCTGATTGTTCATATATTTTAAGAATTTCATTATTTTCATTTCTGTAACCATCTATATTACTTATTGTTTGACTAACTTTACTAGAATCTTTACTGTTTAGTAAATTCAAAATTTCTAATCTAGAATGTAGTGTATTCGAGTTAAAATCTTGTAAATTTTTTAGCACTTGGAAATCTTTTTCATATAACGCATTGGAATTAGAATTTACTTTACTTACACTAAGTATTCCTGTAACTCCAACTACGGCAATAAATATAGATATTATAAAGAAACTGATCTGTAATTTATATTTTATTTTCAAATTATTAAACCATCTCATACTATTATCCCCCTTTATTGATATTTGTAATCAACTAGTAATTCTTATTAAAATATTAACATAATTTACCCATTTTTGCACTTATTTTTTGTAATTTTCACTAAATTCCGAAAATTGTTTTATACAATATTATTTTTTATTAAAACAATTACAAAAAATACTATTGACATTGACGCTACGTAAAGGTGTAAATTAATCTTGTAAGGAGGCAATCACATGGAATATACAGTGCAAAAACTAAGTAAACTGGCTGGTATCAGCGCAAGAACACTTAGATACTACGATGAGATAGGAATTCTTAAGCCGGCAAGAATCAATTCATCTGGATATCGGATTTATAGCCAAAAAGAGATAGATAGGTTACAGCAAATATTATTTTACAAGGAATTAGGAGTAGATCTTGAAAGTATAAAAAGCATGTTGTTATCACCAGATTTCAGTAATATCAATGCACTCAAAGAGCATCGCGAAAAGCTTCTTGCAAAACGCAAACAATTAGATATATTAATAGCTAATGTTAATAAAACACTAGCTTCATCAGAAGGGAGAATTATAATGAGCGATAAAGAAAAATTTGAAGGCTTTAAACAAAAAATGATAGATGAAAATGAAAAGAAATATGGTAATGAAATACGATCTAAATATGGTAATGATATTGTAAATAAATCAAATAAAAAATTCCAAAATATGAGCAAAGAACAATATGAGGAATTCGAAAAGTTAGGTATTAAACTTATGGATACATTAAAAAATGCTTTTAAAACTAACGATCCTTCAAGCGAACTTGCACAAAAAGCTGCTGATTTACACCGCCAATGGTTAACTTATTCTTGGAGCGAGTACTCAAATGAAACCCATGCAGGGCTTGCCCAAATGTATGTTGATGATGAACGATTTACTGCCTATTATGATAAGGACCAACCTGGTCTGGCCGCTTTTTTAAGAGATGCTATTTTTATATACACTGGAATAAAAAAATAATTTTATAAATTTAAATACATCAGTGACAATATTATTAAAAATCAATGGCTGTCGATTTTATCGACAGCCGTTGATTAACTATTCCATATATTGCACTTTAATCATTGTTATCTTAATTATTTAAAATAATGAGTTTATTGCGCTCAATTTACATGTACTCTCATAAATTATAATTCGTTATTTGTTCAATACTTTTTCAATAAATAAATTTACTAATTCAGGATCAAATTGAATTCCCGAATTTCTTTTTAATTCCTCTATAGCAAATTCTTCTGATAATGCTTTTCTATAAGGACGCTCACTAGTCATAGCATCATATGCATCTACTATAGATATAATTCTAGATTCAAAAGGTATATCTATATCCTTAATGCCTTTTGGATATCCTTCTCCATTCCACATTTCATGATGAGAAAGTACATACTTTGCAATTTCTGACATTTCATTTACTGTACTTAATATCCTATACCCTATTTCTGGATGACGTTTGATTTCATTATACTCATCCTCTGTAAGTCTCCCTGGCTTATTAAGAATATTTTCCTCTATTGCTATTTTGCCTATATCATGTAGCAATCCAGCATTTTTTAATTCTTGGATTTTCCTTTTAGGCAGACCAATATTCTTTCCCATAAGTTCACACAGCTCAGCAACTCTTACAGAATGTTGTTCTTCCCTTTTATTCTTCTCATTAAGAGTATTTATTATTGTATCAATAGTTTTTCCTCTCATATTTGAACTTTCAAAAAGCTTTCTCTTATACATATAATCCTCTGCTTTTATGAATATTTCTTGAATCATTTCATCTTCATGACATTTAGTTTCATAACCGAATGAAATAGATATATCCAAACCTTGTATTTTTTCTTTTTTAGCCAGATTATTAATATTTTCAACGATCTTCTCTGCCTCATAAGTATCTGTTTTGGGTAATAAAATAACAAACTCATCTCCACCAAGTCTAATAACAACATCCTGAGATCTACATCCATTTTTTATTATCTGTGCCGATTTTTTAATCAATTCATCCCCTACAACATGTCCAAACGAATCATTGATCAACTTTAACCCATTCACATCCCCAAGAACAATAGTTAGAGGATAATTCTCTTTAATGTCTAAACTTTTTAGCTCCTCCTCATAATATCTTCTATTATATAGCCCTGTTAATTGATCATTGTAGCATAAGTATTCTAATCTCTCTTCTAGTTCTTTTTTAACAGTCATATCTCTTAATGCAGCTAAAACATGATCTGCTCCACACTTAACCATCCTAATCTCACAATAACTACCTAATAGTTTATACTCAAAAGTATGTAACTTACCCGTTTCTAGAACTAATCTCAAATTCTCATAAGCTAATTCAGCAATCTCTTTCGGCATCACTTCTGATATTGTCTTACCAATAAACTCTTCTTTAGGTAACATCAATATATTCTCATCCTTAGCTTCAGTATCTATAAAAACACCATTAGAGTCAAAAGTAAATAAAATATCTGGTATAGCTTTAATAATTGCTCTACTTTTCTCTTCAATTTCCTTTATCTGTATCTCGTCTTTTCGTATCTGCTCATACTGAATCTTCAATTCATCCTCATAATCACTCAATTGTTTAACATATATCCCCAGATCTTTATAACTATTTCTAAGTTGTTGCTCTGTATTACATATTTTTTTTAGAAACTTATTTATCAATACATAAAGAATACTTGTAGTAACCATTATAAACAGAACACCTTTATATATGCTAATTTTTAACGCACTATCTTGTACATTTGTAATTAAATCAATAATAGCATCCGATACAAAAATCCATATCAATCCTATTACTGCATATATTAAGCATATTTTAATATTTTCATACTTAAAGGAATATTTATTCTTCGATAAACGCGATAACCCCTTCTCTTTAATTAACATAAGCATTCTCCTATTTTCATTATTATTCTTCCATTATACCTTAAATATATTAAATATAACCATAATGTTTTTGTTTTTTATACATAATTAGCTATAATTTTTTTAATTGTATTCTTTTATTGCTTATAATATGCAGTTTTCAATTAAGTTCTATATCACATCTTTAATCAAGTGCTTGGATTACTAGATTTTTAAATGTGGAGTTATTAGTGGAATATATAATTTCTAACACGAATAACAGTCCAATTTGCATAACATACATAAATTAGACTGTTTTATTCTTTATAATGAAAAACATAAAATGAATAAATTAATCAAAATGTGCTAGTATCATAATTCATAATCAAATTTCTTTTATAATTTCTGATACCCACCTGCATAAATCAACCGAAACCTTTTTAGCTGTTTCAACAACTCTATCATGAGAATGTTTTACTTTCTGTATTCCTGTAGCCATGTTAGTAATACATGCTATTCCAAGCACATCCATACCTAAATAATTCGCCACTATAGTCTCCGGTACAGTTGACATACCTACCGCATCAGCTCCATGCCTACCGATCATTACTATTTCTGCTGCTGTTTCATAATAAGGCCCCATAAATCCTGCATAAACACCTTCTGCATATTTTATTCCTAACTTATCTCCAACTTCTTTTGCTTTTTCTATAAGCTCTAACTTGTATGGCTCCGACATATCTGGAAATCTTGGCCCAAGTCTATCATCATTTATTCCAATCAAAGGATTATCTCCAAATAAGTTTATAAAATCATTAATAAGCATTAGAGTTCCTGGCTCAAAGCTTTTATTTATCCCACCACAAGCATTGGTCACTATAATTTTCTCAATCCCCAATTTCTTCATTACATATATTGGATATGTAACTTCTTTCATTGTATAACCTTCATAATAATGAAATCTACCTTGCATTAGCAGAACTTCTATATCATTTATTTTACCAAATACAAGCTTACCTTCATGGCCCTTAACTGTTGATATAGGGAAATTAGGAATATCTTTATACGATATACTTTCTACATCTCTAACCTCATTAACTAAATCACCTAGGCCTGATCCTAATATTATCGCAATTTTAGGTGCTCTGTTTATCTTACTTCTAATATACTTGGTTGATTCAATTATTTTATTATACATTCTATTTCCTCCTAACACTTAAATTAAACAAGTTTTTATATAATAATACTTTATAGCATTTCATCAATTAGTTCCATAAGATGCCTATTTATAAACTAAAATTTATCTCTTCCTTAATATTTTCTTTATTAATATTAAATTTCCCAACTCTGTCAGGAATACAGCTAAGTATATCATCTAGATTATTTATTCTTCTTATTTGCATTATAGTAGTTTTACCATCTCTAATTATTAAAATTGCGTCTAAAGATACACTTACACCAATACATTCGCCAATGTCTACTCCTTTCATTCCTTTAGAACCATCACATTTTTCTCCGCTTATTCCGTAACTAACCATAAATCTTATAATAGGTATTAGAATTACTTCTTCTAAAATAACAGGTTTTCCTATAACTCTCTCTGTTATGAAATGTTTTCCTGATTTAATAAATAAGGTATCTATATCTTCATTTTTTGCTCCATTATCCATATTGTTCCCTCCCAAATTTAATATAACCTTAGTAGCACTTAATACACTATTTCAAATACTGGTATAAAACTATATGTGTTGCAATTCACAATTACGGCTAAAATTCTTGCAATATTTTCAGCGTTATGATGAAGAACTATTTTTGCAATGTATATTAGCATCTGAATATTTAACACCATTATCCTAGTGACAAGCATTCTATACTTAAACAAATATATTAGTAATTATTTCCCAATAACCTGAAATTTAAATCTTATCTCTGATTAATAAATTTTAAAATACCATTATTTTTAGCTTCCGTGACACTTACATTCTTTATAAAATTTTGATTCACGAAGAATAAAAAAATATGACTTAGAAGATATATTTTTCTCTAAATATCCTCTAAATCATATTTTATTCTTATATTCTAAAAGCTTTTTAATCATTAAACCTAATTTATTATTTGCGGCAAAATTAATATTATCTAATCATAAATAATTATACTTAATGTAGACTCTTATTTCTTAAATAATCAGTAAAACATTTTACTATTTGGGGATCAAATTGAGTTCCCGAACATCTTTTTAACTCCTTTATAGCATCTTCTTTACATATAGCCTTTTTATACACTCTATCATTAGTCATAACATCATAAGAATCAGCCACATTAATTATTCTCGCCATTAAAGGAATTTCTTCTCCAGCTAAGCCTAAAGGATATCCATTTCCATCCCATTTCTCATGATGTGTTAGTACACATTTAGCAACATTTCCAAGCTCACTAGATGCATTTATAATTCTGTATCCTTTTTCTGTATGAGTCTTCATTATTTCAAATTCTTCTTTTGTCAACTTCCCTGGCTTTAATAATATATCTTCATTAACACCTATTTTCCCTATATCATGTAAACTTGCAACTAATGCCAACTCGTCCAACTCTGAAATTTTTAACCTCAATTTTTTTCCTATTTCTAAAGCATATTTTGTTACTCTTTCAGTATGTTCATTGGTTTCCATATTTTTCTCTTCTAGACTTTTTTTCAGTGAATCCATAATTGAACTTCTAATACTTTTCTTTTCTAACAATTTTTGACGATATACTTTTTCTTCTACCTTGTTTATGCAATCGTATATATCTTCCTGTAATGAATATTTTATTCCCTCACCTAATGCAATGCTTAATTGCATAAATTTATAATCTGCTTGTTCGCATTTCTTTGTGATTTTTCTAATAACTTTTTCACATTTTGATTCATCACAATTAGGTATTAGAATTATGAATTCATCTCCGCCCCACCTAAATACATATCCATTAGGATGACATATCTCCTTAAGAACTCCAGCTATACTTCTAAGTAAATTATCTCCTTCTAGATGTCCTAAAGTATCATTTACTATTTTAAGCCCGTTTACATCTCCCATTATTATTCCCAATGGTAAATATTGCTCATGGTTTAATTCTTTAATCTTTTCTTCAAAACTATGTCTATTATATAAGCCTGTAAGAATATCTATTTCACTTAAATATCGTAATCTTTCTTCTAAGATCTTTCTTTCCGTTATATCTCTAGATAACCCTACCAATCCCCATACTTGTCCATCTTTATCTACAACAGGTATTTTTACATTTTCTTCAATTATTTCTTTGCCATTCTCGTTTTGTATCCTATGCTCAAAATAAGTAGCCTTTTTCGTTACCATAATTTTATTATCCTGATCAATGAATTTTTTCGCTTCATTGTAGTTACCATATATCTCCAAATCAGTTTTACCTATTATTTCTTTTACGCCTCTCTTTTTATAAAAATCTTCAAACTTCTTATTAAATCCAAGAAATCTGCTTTCCTTATCTTTATAAAAAATAGATTCTGGCACTGCATCAATTATTGTTCTTAATATGTTTTTTTGTTTTTCTATTTCTGATTCTCTTAATTTTCTATCATTTATATCAATTATAATACCAGCTACGGCTTTAGGCTCTCCATCATTATCTAGTATGGGAAATATGAAACACTCAACACAGTTGTCATTTACTATACCTTCTACAACATAAGTCTTCTTTTTCCTTAGGCATTCATTTATTTGCTCATCATATATTTTTGCTTTTTCTAAAGGAAAAGCCTCTTTGTTTGTCTTGCCTTTAACATCTTCCAGTTTTATATTATACATATCTTCATAATACTTATTAAAAAATATTATTGTCGTATCAATTCCTTCAATCCAAACCGGCCAAGGTATATTACTTAAAAATGATTTATATATTTCCCCTAAATACTTTTCTTCCATCGCTTCGGTATTCCCCTTTTATGTTAAGTTTATTATAATTTGATTTTACTATCTCTTAACATAATTGTCTACCGAAGCAATTATTTTCCAATATTAATATCATACTTATTATTTGCTAGTTTCACCAACACATATTACTGCATTTATTTCTATCTATACTCATTTCCAACTATATTTTTATAAGCTACATATGTTGCATACAGGTATCCACCATAAACGATAAGCATCATTAATGCTGTCATTAAAATCGGTTGTATTTTATTGCTGGAACCTAATACCATTAAGTATTTATTTACTACAGTAATTCCAACATATGAATGAATTATTGAAAGAGCTAGAGGTAATATAAAAAATACAGCAACTTGTTTAAATATACTTCTATTAATCATGCTCTTTGTTGCTCCAATCTTTCTTAAAGATCTATATCTTTCTATAGAATCATTGCATTGAGATAATTGTTGAAGCGCAAGTACCGCTGCACTTGACAATAGAAATACAATTCCCATATATACTGCTACAAATAATATTATTGCAGATAATCCTCTACTATCGTCATATGCCATTTCTCTTGTCCCACCATAGAGAGTAAAGTTTAAATTTTTATATTCATTTTCATTGAACTTAAAATTATTAAATATAGTAGTTAATTCTTTTTTCGCATCTTCCTTATTATTACCTACAAAATTTAAATCTAGTACCTCATCATATTTATCTATTCCATTTACTAAATCATCTGGTACTACTAAGGTAAACATAGTATCACTTGAAGGCGATGTGGAAATAGCCCCAGTTTCAATTTTTTTATCTTTTATTTTAAATTCCTTATTATCTATCTGTAGTGAATTCTCATTTTTAATAAAGCTTTCTAGTAATCCCTTTAAGGGCTCATAATTAGAACACACTAATATCTCATTATCTTTTAAATCTATACTAGATTCACCCTTCAATTTTCTTAATTTATTGTATTCTGAAATTTTAATCATATCTGTAGTATCGAACACTTTAAAATTTAACATCTCTTTTTGGTCGCTAGATAGTGCATATTTAGCTAATACATCTCTAGAACTAATATTACTCTTATATTGTCTAATCACAACATAGTCAGCATTATCATCAACATTATAATTTAGCTGATTTAGTGCATCTAAAACTGAAATTCTATTACTATTATTTTTATCAAATACTTGTACTGATGCATCAAACGGAGTTTGATTTTTTAATGAGCTTTCTGAAGCATTTTTTACACCTAATCCAGTTGACAAAGTTCCTATAGTAACAAATAACATTAAACAAATTATTGTCATAGAGATAAAATTAGTATTAAATTTACTCGAAATTTGTTTTACACTAAAAACATTTAGACCATTTAGATATAAATTCTTGTTTTTCCTAAGTGCAGAGAATGTAACCGATGCGATCCCATAAAAGAAAAATGCTGTTCCAACAATCCCTAATGCTATTGATAATTTAAATCTACTATCATCAAAATTTAATCCTGCTAAATTAACAAGATAATAAGCATAACCTAAAATAATAAGTGCAGATATTAATATAAATAGAGCTATATATGGATTTTTAATATTGATCTTTTCATTTTTTCTATCTGCATGTAACAAGTCAATTAATTTATATTTTGAAACTATAATCACATTAAATATCATAACTAATAAGTACATTATGCCAAAATATAATATAGTCTTAAGTATTGCACTTATTGAAATTGAAAAACTATATTTGGTCATTTGTACCGCAAAAAGCTTAGCTGTGAATATAGAAAGAACTTGTGCAAACAACATTCCAAGTAAAAGTCCTGCAACCAAAGATATTATTCCTATATATAAAGTCTCAAAAAGCAATATCCGTGACATTTTTCTTTTTCCCATTCCTAAAATCATGTATACCCCAAATTCTTTTTTTCTTTTACTAATCAAAAATTTTGTGGCATATATTATTAAACCACCTAATATAACAGAAACTCCAATAGATATATAAGAAATAAGCTGCGCCATTATCTTAACATATTCCGTTTGTCCAGAATTCATATCTGCCATTACTGACTGAGAATCGATTGAATTAAAACTATAGAATATGCATACTGCAAAAGTTAAAGTTAAAAAATAAATAGTATAATCTTTAAAGCTCTTTTTTACGTTATTAAAAGCAATTCTAGAATACATCTTTTGAATCACCTCCAAGTAGTGTAACAATATCTATTATCTTGTTAAAGAAATCTTTTCTTGAATCCTCGCCTCTTACCAATTCATTAAATATATTTCCATCCTTTATGAATAATATCCTATGTGCATAACTTGCCGTAAACGCATCATGTGTAACCATCAAAATTGTTGCTTCTAATTTTTTATTTAAGGTTTCAATAGAATTTAAAAGTAATTTAGCTGACTTAGAATCCAAAGCCCCTGTAGGTTCATCTGCCAAAATAAGTTTTGGATTATTAACTATTGCCCTTGCTGATGCTACTCTCTGCTTTTGGCCTCCAGACATTTGATAAGGATATTTATCTAATACTTCGAGTATTCCTAAGTTTTTAGCTGAATTCCTTACTAATTCATCGACTTCCTTACCTTTCTTTCCTGCAATAGTCAATGCTAATGCAATATTTTCATAGGCTGTTAATGTATCTAGTAAATTAAAATCCTGAAAAATAAATCCTAATTTATCTCTTCTGAATCTTTCAAGTTTCTTACTTTTAAGCCTTGTAATATCTTCTCCATCAATCATAATTGATCCGGTAGTCACTTTATCTATTGTAGATATGCAATTCAAAAGAGTAGTCTTTCCACTTCCTGAAGGCCCCATTATACCAACAAATTCACCTTTTTCTACTCTAAAACTTATATTATCAAGTGCCTTTGTGACATTATCTTTATTTCCATAATATTTTTCTACATTTTGAATGTTTAAAATGTTCTCCATAATCTTCCTCCTATTTTTATAGCAACTTTTATAATCGCTATTCATTTCAAATTTATTTAACCTCATGGCTACATTTTAAATCTTTTGATATTTTTCTCATATTGAAGTATCTTTCAGTCAGCTTACATTTTCGTAAGATGTAAACAACAATTTGAAATATTAATTGAATTTAATTAAAAACTGTAAATAATGAATATCATTTATAAAACATTTTTATTTCCAATATTAAAAAATAGCCTAGGAACCAATCTCCTAGACTTTGTGTCTTATATAATTTAGAAATACATAAAATTCTGCTAAGCCTATATTAGACTACTCTGGCAATTTACCTACTGAAAAATAATTATGACATTTAGGAATCATTATTTTCTTTCATATGTCTTACTTAAAACTCATAAATCCTCCAATAGGGAATATTATGTTAACTTTAGTTCCTTTGCCAGCTATTGAATCTAAAGTTATCCCGAGTCCTAGCTTTTCACATAGTTTTTTACATAAATACAATCCTATCCCTGTGGACTTTCCATATACTCTTCCATTTTCCCCTGTAAAACCTTTATCAAAGACTCTATTTAAATCATTTTTCGAAATGCCTATACCATTATCTTCAATAGTTAATATTATACTCTCTTTACCTTTGCTTGTATAAATTCTCACTTCTCCATTTTTATCTTTACTATATTTTATTGAATTAATAATAATTTGATTTATAATAAACTTTACCCACTTTGGATCCGTGACCACTGCCCCATAAATATTATCAATACTTACTGAAATCTTTTTGCTAATAAAATCACGCCTGTTGTTTCTAATAACCTCCTGAATTATGTTCTTTATTTCAAATTCTTTAACAATATAATCATTCTTAACATCTGTACTTCTCGAGTAATAAAGAGCCTGATTTATATATTCTTCAATTTTCTTAAGCTCATCTTCTAATGATTTCTTTTCATTAATATTGCTGTTTTCTACAATTAATCTTGCAGATGATATTGGTGTTTTTACCTCATGAACCCAGGTTTCTATGTACTCTCTATATTCTTTTTGAAGATTTTTATAGAAGTTAACCTGCTCATGCATATCCCTATTACTATCGCTTAATACTTCATAAATAACTTTTCCTTCATAATAATTTGGACTTTTTATTACCTCAGGTAATAAATACTTTTTATCTAATTTGCCACTAATTCCTACAATATCGTCATAGAATTTTTTTTTCGTTATAAACTCAATGATTATATAGATTGATAGTGGTAAAAACCAAATAATAAAAACTACAAATAGTATTACAACTGGTGTTTTAGCTATGCTCATTATAGCTGTAAATAAAGAGTATATTATTAGATTAATTATTATGTATGGCAACTTTGAAATAGAATATTCCTTTATATTCATAGTAATATATAACCAATTCCTCTCTTAGTTTCTATTCCATCCTTAAATCCAATTTCTTGAAGCTTTTTTCTTAGCCTAGTAACATTTACTGATAAAGTATTATCATCAATATAAAGATCCGAATTCCATAAATAATCCATTAAATCTTCTCTACTAACTATGCACTCTTTATTTTTCATAAGACAAAGTAGTATCCTAAATTCATTTTTAGTAAGATCAATCTTTTCATCTCCAAATATCACGCTTCCATTAGAGACATTTAGCTTTAAACCTTTGTGTTCAACTATCTCAGAAATTGAATTATTCCCAAGAGTTCTTCTTAATACGGCAGTTATCCTTGCAAGAAGTATTTGCGTATTATATGGCTTTGTTATAAAATCATCCGCCCCAAGGTTCATACTCATAATCTCATCCATCTCGCTATCTCTGCTGGTTACTATTATTATAGGTATATTCTTTTCTTTCCTTATTTCCTTACAGATATAATAACCATCATAATATGGAAGATTTATATCTAACAGAATTAAATCCGGTTCATCCTTTAGTGCTACTTTTACTATATTTTCAAAATTAGCTGGTGCATAAGCTTCATAACCATATCTTTTTAAAAACTCTACAAGCTCTTTTTTTATATTCTCATTATCTTCTATTATCATGATTTTAGGCATATACATCCTCCTTAAAATTATTGCTTCATCGTTAATTAAATATAATCTGTAAAACACCTTTAATTTATTATCAAATCTTATTTTAGTTATTTCTAATTCTAGCATAAAATTCCTAATAACAAAAATGTATACTAAGTATTCATTTATTTAGTATACTTTTCATTATTTTCATACAAATAATAGAAGAGAATAATTTAAATGGCTAATTTAAATTATTCTCTAAAATTATATCTCTATTCAATTTAAGCTTATCAGCAAAAGTACTTACAAATTTTCTAAAGTTTCAAGTTCATATCTTCACTAGAAATCATAAATCTAGATTTAAAGTTGGACATCTGCAAATCTATTAATTAGGTTATACCTAGTACTCTGTTTTAATTGTTCTAACGCAACACGATATTGTAAAATTTATTATGAAATATGTTGCAGCTATAGCTCCAAACAATAAAAATATCTGAGATGATGAAACAAAACTTCCCATAAGAATCATACCTTTGCCTGTAAATTCTTCTATACCAACAGCCCATAGAAAAGATGTATCTTTTATTACAGTAATTGATTGGGATAGAACTGTTGGAATGCAGCGCCTAAAGCTTTGAGGTAGTATTATATATCGTAATGTTTGGAACTTCGTAAAGCCTTGAGAATATGCTGCCTCATATTGACCTCTACTTACAGAATTCATTCCTCCTCTAAATATTTCTGCCATAACCGCCGAAGTAAATAAAGTAAAAGATAAGATTCCTGAATACATAGGTTTTATTGGAACCAAAAATCTAATAGATAATATCCATAGTAAATTAGGTGTATTTCTAAATGTCTCTATATATATTGTTGCAATTCTCCCCACAATTCCCTTAGAGAAATTTCTTGATATGGCAAGAATTATTCCAAAAAACATACTCAATACAATTGATATAATGGCTATAATTAGGGTTAATTTCATTCCTTGTAAAAGAAACATCATATTTGCTTGATTAAATACACTTGACATTATTATAGCCCTCCCTCTGTTGCAACGGATTGTTCTGTTATAGAATCTTCAATATCAACTAATGCTTTCTTTTTCTCTCTAAGTTCAAGCTTTCTTGAAATCATTGCTAATGGATAACACATTATAAAATATAATGCTCCAGTTATAACATACGCTGGTCCATAGTACATATTGGCACTTGACCAAGAGTCAGCTGTATACATTAGATCTCCGCCTGCAATCATAGCTAATACTGAAGTATTCTTTATTAGGTTTACCAGTTGATTCGCAAGTGGTGGTATTATAATCTTTACAGTTTGAGGCAATATTATATACCTCATAGTTTGAGTATGAGAAAATCCTTGAGATTTTGCAGCCTCAAATTGTCCTTTTGGTATTGATGTTATACCGGTTCTCACAACTTCTGATATATATGCTCCATGGTATACACCGACTCCAAGTATTCCAATTAAAAACACCGGTAATACCACCTTTATATATGGTAATCCATTAAATAGAAAGAATACTTGAATTACAAGAGGTGTATTCTGAATCACCTCTACATATATTCTATTTATTACCTTAAAAATTTTTATTTTGCTTGTAGAAAGTACTCCAAAAATAATTCCAAGCATTAAGGCAAGTATAAGCCCTAGTATTGATACTTCAAGTGTTGTTAAGAATCCCTCAAGAAATATATTAAAATCTTTAAAAAGTGCTTCCCACTTAAATATTGCAAAAGGTCCGTTCATTATTTAATATCCCACTTTGCAATTAATTTACCTATTTCACCTGAACTCTTCATGTCATTTATAACTTCATTTACTTCCTTAGCGAGTTCAGTATTATCTTTTTTAGTTGCAATACCATATTCTTGAGGATCATATCTATCATTTAATATTACTGTCGAATCATCAACATAACCATTTAAAATAGATGCATCAACTGCAAAACAATCTATTCTACCTGAATCCAATGCTGCTTTAAGTTCAGGATATCCACCAAGCTCAGAGAATTTAAGAGTAATTCCTTCCTTTTCCGCTTCTTTTTGAAGTGCAGTTTTAGTTGTAGCACTTTGAGCAACTCCAATAGTCTTTCCATCTAAGTCTTTAAGTGAAGATGCACCAAGGCTCTTCTTAACAAGTAATCCAACTCCATCCTTTATATATGGATCTGAAAAATTATAACTCTTTTTTCTTTCATCCGTTATGGTAAATGTAGCAGCAACCATATCTATTTCTCCATTATCAAGAAGTGGCCCTCTTGTTTTAGCTGTAACCCCTTGAAATTCAACCTTACTTTCATCTCCTAATATTTTTTTCGCTATTGCTTTCGATAAATCAATTTCTAAACCTTCCATTTCACCTGTCTGTGGATTTTTGTAACCATATTTAGGTACATCAACTTTTACTCCAACCTTTAATACGCCTCTATCTTTTATTGCTTGTATTTCTTTTGCTTCCGCAGTATTTCCTCCTGTATTTGTTGGTGTTGATGAGCTGCATCCAGCCATCATCATACATGCACCTAATCCTAACGCTAAAAATAATTTTCTCAATTTCATATATTTATCCCCCTATTTAAATTTTAAAACTTCGTAGAAGTTTTTCATTAATTATGCGTTGTACACTGTGAATTATGTTTCTTATCTTATTATTTTATTTAAGAACGCTTTGGCCCTATCATTCTTA
Source organism: Clostridium beijerinckii (assembly GCF_036699995.1). Lineage (NCBI taxonomy): Bacteria > Bacillati > Bacillota > Clostridia > Eubacteriales > Clostridiaceae > Clostridium > Clostridium beijerinckii. The sequence goes on from NZ_CP144906.1 coordinate 4,438,904, forward strand.
GGATTTGAAAAAAATTCTTCCGGATGAGCCTCTTCAATAATCTGTCCTCCATCCATGAATACAATTCTATCTGCAACTTGCTTTGCAAAACCCATTTCATGAGTTACGACAACCATTGTTATATTTTCCTTAGATAATCCTATTAGTACGTCCAATACCTCTTGTATCATTTCAGGGTCTAACGCCGATGTTGGTTCGTCAAATAACATTATTTTAGGATGCATATTAAGTGCTCTTGCTATCGCTACCCTTTGCTGTTGTCCTCCTGATAATTGATTTGGGTAAGCATCAGCTTTCTCCTTTAACCCCACTTTTTCTAAATACTTCAATCCAGATTCCTCTGCTTCTTTTTTACTTACCTTTTGGAGTTTTATTGGTGCTAAAATAAGATTCTCAAGCACTGTCATATGTGGGTATAAGTTAAACTGTTGAAAAACCATTGCAGTAGATTGTCTAACTTTAGCTAAATCTTTTTTCAGACTTAAATCATATTCGTCTATTATTACTTTCCCCGAGGTCGGTTCCTCAAGATAATTCATACATCTAATTAAAGTAGATTTTCCTGATCCACTTGGCCCTATTACAACAAGCTTTTCACCTTCATTTATATTTAAATTCACATTTTTCAAAACATGAATATCTCCAAAGTTCTTGACTATATTCTCTAATTTAATCATTTATTCTCCCCCTATTTTGACACAATATTAATTCAATAGAAATTAATCAACTTTTGCTTTATTAATTTTTTTCGATGATTCTGTTTATTTAATATCTCTATTTCAATAGTAATTTCGACTCTGTAAATTTTGAAATACAAAAAGGAGCCCTGGCATATATACCAAAGCTCCATTGCTTTTTTAAATCTTGATTAAATTATATATTTTTCCATTTCACTAGTCAATGACTTTTAACATACTGTGTTTTCTGTAGTTTTCTGTAGTTTATATATGTGTTAACCTAGAATTTTTATTAATATACCCTCAATGAATTTTTTTGTATTTATTTTTCCTTGACCGTATATTGGATTTTTTAAATGCTTGATTTCCTGTTTAACCTGCTTTATCTCAAAAAGTGATGCTGAATATTCCTTATATATGCTATTATCGCTATCTTCACTTCCCAAACTAGCTATTGAATCCATAGCCTTCATAATAGTTCTTCTTATGCGTTGCTCCATAGATCTGCAATTAATAGCTGCTAATGAATCTCCATATAGAGCTCGTGCCACATCCATATAAATCTCTTTTAGCTGATAAGGTTTAGATGGATTCATTTTCTTTTTATTAATGATATTCAGTATTACAAGTTTTAATTCTTCTATTCCTGCAGTGCCAATAATGTTAATATCAGAAAATATACGCAATAGCTTTTCTTCTTGAGAATAAATTTCCGCTTCATTCTCAACTTTTTTATCTTTCTCGGTATTGCCCTCAAAAACTACACTTTTAATCATTGATATAGATTTTTCTAATTCAATCTGTTTTTTAGCATTATTAATAATGCTAATTGTTTCAATCATATTAATTGGCTTGTTAATATAGAAAAGTATTCCGCTTTTATAAGCATTTGAAATCATTTTTCCTTCTTCAACCTGAGATAACATTATAATCTTACCAGTATATCCACTGCTAAATGTCCTTTTCACAATTTCAATTCCATCTACTTCTGGTAGCAGTAAATCAATTAATACGATATCAGGTTTTAATTTCATTATTTGATCTTTAGCATCTCTACCTGTCGTTAAAATGGATAATACTTTTCCGAAGTTATTTTTTTTAATTGCTTGCTCCAATATTTTACATACTGCTATATCATCATCAATAATAACAAAAGTTGTTTCCATAAATAGCCCCCTTATTATGAAAATAATTTATATACTAGATAACGGTATTTTCACTAAAAACTTAGTGCCCCTATCAATATCACTTTCAACTTCTATACTTCCTCCCAAATTCTCTAAGAGATTTTTTACATGACATAACCCAATCCCCGTAGACATTGCCCCTGTCTCCTCATTGAATTTTGTTGAAAATCCTATATTAAATATATACGGAAGTACATCTTTATCAATACCTGTCCCATTATCTGAAACATCAAGTAGTAATTCTTTTTGCGAAATCTCCCCAATCACATTTATCATATTATCGCCACTGCATGCCTCAATTGCGTTAATAATTAAATTATTTAGAATAGCAAATATATCATAATATCTTTTTACCGAATAATCTTCTTCTAGCTTGAATTTTATAAATATATTAGAATTCACATTATCTATTTGTCTTTTTGTATTATCAGATATTATACAGAAAATTTCTGACATAGACATGTATTCTACCTTCTCAACATTTTGTACTAATTGATTGATCCCTCTAAGAACTCGGTCATTATTTTTACGAATTTCATGAGCATTTTGTGAAAGTGATAACGCCTTAACTGAAAATTCTTCTTTATCCTTATTCATTTCATACAAATTGTAAGCTTCCCTCATTATAGTATTTAAATCATTTGTTGATTTTTGTAAATAAAAAGCCTCCGCATATATCTTTGACACCATTAAATTTAATTCAGCATAACGTTTTTGATGCTCTAGTGTCTTAATATATAATTTTTGATATTTATATATTAGAAAAGCTGAACATTGTATAAATGCTCTAACAAGTGCTGTTATTATAATAACTTTTATGGTTGATATAGAAAACATATTTCTAACAAGTATTTCTGCTGTGTTGCATATTATATCAAAACTTACTAATGACAAGTATAAATGTATTATAGACTTATTTCTCCTAGTTAGTGGAAATATAGTTCCTAAAATACCATAAATAATATAAAAAATAGCTGCCGGCATAAACTGCATTATAATATCATTTGAATAGCTAGAAGATGACATTAATAATCCAATGCTACGAATAGAGGCAGTTATAGTTCCTGTGATTATTCCAATTAAAACAGGATATATATTTTCCGATATAGAAAATATAAGTCCAATTACAATGACTCCAACTCCCAAAACAAACCTGCTATTAAATGGATAAATATATATTTGCGCCAAAATACTGATCAGAATAGAAAATAATACACTATTCTTTAAACAAATCTTATTTCTCTCTGTTATTTTAATTCTATACATCATTATATTTGTTCCTTCACCATATAATAAAATCCATTATTGCTCTATAATTTATTTATAGAAAATAATACGCTTAGATTATCATCAAGTCAATTCAAGTTTTTACGAATTAAAATATTAATCTTAAAATTGCTATTGAAATAACTCCTGTTAATACTGTTAATAATAAATTATTTTTCTTAAGAGCAATCAGTATTGTTGGTATTGTAGCAAGAAATTCTGGAGATTTTCCTTGAACTAAAAATTTATTATCGGTAATTAAAAGTTCTGCTACTATTAATGAAGCTAGTATAGATATAGGTATATATGTCAAAAACTCTTCCACTTTCTTATTTAATTTCATCTTCGATAATATAGTTATTGGTAGAACTCTCGGTAACATAGTTACAATACAACCACCTATGATAACACTCCATACATAAGAATTCATTCTTTAATCACCACCCCAATTAAAGCACCAGCAATTGCTGATATAATAACACTAATACTAGTAGATACATATATTGTGCTTATTAGTAAAACTATTGCAGATACAATAATAATTATCAAAGCTTTTCTTATCTTTATATTTCCTTTTACAGATAAAATTAGCAAACCTATAAACATGGCAGTTAATGCAAAATCTAGCCCTAAAGCCTTATAATCTGGAATAAATCCGCCAATAATAACTCCAATTCCTGTTGCAAAAATCCAATTTATATATGCAGTAATGTTTAAACCTGTAATCCATAAATTATTAATTTTCTTATTCCTCAACCCCTCTGCCGATGCAACTACAAAAGTTTCATCTGTTAAAAGCAGCCCTATAAAAAAGTTTTTTAAGACTGAATTTTCTTTGAAATATGGAGCTACTGACGCACTCATAAACAAATGTCTAAAGTTAACAAAGAAAATAGTAAATATTATACTAGGTATTGGTGAGGATGATAAAATCATACTCGAAGCTATAAATTGCGATGATCCTCCATATATAAAAGCACTCATCCCCATTGCTTCCCAAACTGTCAATCCACAAGATTTACTCAAAATTCCACATGCAAGCCCTAAACTTATGTACCCAAATATAGTTGGAATACAGTCTTTCACTCCCTGAATAAAATAATACGAGTTGTTTTTATTCTTTATTTCTAAAGAATCATTTGGTATTTTCCCCAATTCCATAAAATGCCCCCTTGATACTTTTTGTATAAAAACGTAATATATATTATATACATTGTACGTTATACTTTATATTATGCTATATCTTACATTTGTACTTTATATTTGTCAAGGAGTGAAAATATGAATTTAAATAATATTATTGCTGGGAATTTAAAAAGATTAAGAAACGAGAGGCAATTAAGCTTAAGCAAACTTTCTGATATTTGTGGCGTCAGTAAAGTAATGCTAGGACAAATCGAACGTGGAGAATCTAATCCAACTATTAATACAATATGGAAGATTGCTGGTGGACTTAGGGTTCCATATACATCCCTTATTGATGAGCCAATAAAAAATGATATTTTAATAAAAAAAGAAGATTCTAAGCACCAAGAATCTCCTGATAATAAATATAGAGTTTATTGCTATTTTGCAAGCAATTCAAATAGAAATTTTGAGCTTTTTACTGTAGAACTAGATGGCAATAGCACATATGAATCCAATTCCCATGGTGAAAAAACTCAAGAATATATAATAGTTTATGATGGTGAACTAACTTTAAATGTGGATAACATAACTTATATCCTAACACCTGGTGATTCCATAGTGTTTGATTCATCTAAACCACATTCATATATAAATCTGAACAGCACTACTATACGAATGACTATAATTAATAACTATTTAATATAGTTATTAATTATAAAAATACCTAATACTACTTATTTAATAAATGTCAACAACCTGTCAAATAGAAGTTTTCTTACCCCCTGTGGATGTTTAGCCTTTATCATAGCATACCCTATTGATATAATAGATGCTTCAGATGAAAATGCTATAAATTTTGACTCCCAAGCCGATGGATTATATTTCTTCTTATAGTCATATAATGCTTTAAATCCATAAAAGGAATTCATATAATTATACATAAATTTAAAAATCTTATGTATAATTACTCCCTCTACACTACTATTACCCTGAATATCTGCAAGAGGCGCTAATCCCAAACTAACTTCTTTAACCTCATCTTCTTTTAAAATTTTACAAATATCTATGGTTAACTTTTCCATAATTCCAAGTGGAGCATCCTTACTCCTTCTTGTTATATCAACAAAATACCCCTTGTTTGAGCCATAGGGAAAACATACTACAAAACCTAATATATCCCCTTCTTTATTTGACGCTATAAAATACCTTCTATCAAATGGTTTATCCAGGGATACAGTTCCTAGCATAAATGAAAGTTCTCCACTTTTTTTCATTGTTAACCATTCATGAGAAATACCCATTATTTGTTCCTCAATTTTATGATTTCGTTCAACGAGCGGCTTATATTCTGTTGTTTTAACGCCTAGTTTGTCCATTTTATTATTTGCCCATCTGATTTTTGCAGTTTTAGAACCACTTATTGTATATGTATCTAAGTAGATAATAGCTTCTTTCCCATATTCTTGCACAATAAAACCAAAATTCTTCAGAACCTTTATGCACTTTTTAGAAACTTGACAAAAACAAATTGACAATGAATTATCTGAACAAAAATTCTTGAATTCTAATAAAATATTCTCAATTTCTTTATCACTACATATCGGTTCCCCAGCCACAATTGCTATATTATTAATTACAGTATATCCGATAACACCTTCACAGAATCTAGGGAAAAAATATTGCTTATCATCTTCCAAAATTATTGCTGACACAGGATTTGTTGAAAATTTCCTTAATAAATCTTGAACCTTTAATTTATCCTCATATGTATGCTCTATTCTTAGGTTCTTTGGCTTTAATGTTAACTTTATAATTATCAGAAATAAACATAAATTTATAAGCATATTTATATCATTAAATCTACTTATAAAAATCACATTTAATATAATATTGACAGCAAACAAAAAACAGGCTAGTCCAATCCCTATTTTCAATCTTATGAAGTAAGATTTTGCTTTAAACCATTTGCGCTGGATTATTAAAGATAATAATATATAGCTTAGTAAAAATATGTCGAATTCAAAGTATGTATCTTCCAGAATATTTGTTACTACCAGCGGCGATAAAATTATTATATTAACTATCAATGCCCATCTAAGCCGTTGAAGCAACCCCTTTATAATGAACAAAAAAGAAATCATCAATAAAACAAAATTGATTATGTATACATGATTAGTTTTTGAACTACTATCGTTATTTATAGAACTTAGTAAATCAAATATTTCTTGCATTATTAAAACGACCATTAATAAAGTAATAGAAAGAATATGGTATTTTTTGTACTTCATGTTTCCTCCAAATATGTTTTTTATGAAATATATTATCTATATTAATTATTTTTCAAAATAATATGAATACTAGCATATGGACATGTTGTATTATATAGTTTATATTATATTGTATAATACTATATAATGACAATATAAATTATAATTCTATTTTTATACCAATTATATACGCTTTTTATTTAATTAAATTAATAAAGTAAATATAAAGGAGTTTTCAATGTTTTTGTATTGTTTAAATCTTTCGTTATCCATTGACACTTTTCTCACGAATTTCGTAATAAATTATAATGATTACACTTACCTATTTCTATTTACCATTGTATTTTGTGAAACTGGTCTTTTTATGGCACCATTTCTCCCTGAGGAATCATTATTATTCGTTGCTGGAACATTAGCTTCAAAAGGACTATTAGATATTTTGAAAGTAACGTTATTATTAACTATTGCAAACATAATTGGTGAATGTGTGAATTATTACATTGGAAAAAAGTTCGGCATTAAAATTTTCAAAAGTAATAATTCTATAATTTTTAATAAAAAACATATAACTAGAGCACAGAATTTTTATAACGTTCATGGTGGAAAAACAATAATTATTGCTAAATTTATTCCAATAATACGTACCTTTATTCCATTTCTTGCCGGAACAGCAAATGTTAAGTTTATAAGCTTTATATCATATAACATGCTTGGAGGCATACCTTGGGTAGTTTTATTTATAATTGGTGGCTATCTTTTTGGAAATATACCTTTAGTTTCAAATAATTTCGAACTTGTTATATTGCTTATAATCTTTATTTCCGTATCACCTGGCTTAATTGCTGCATTTTTAAAGAATATTAAAAGAAAATAGCTATAAACATAAAGGCTTATAGCCATTTTCTTCCAGTTTTCTTATTAAAATTCTTTATAGCACATAGCTTTATAATTAATCAAAGAGCGGCCTATAATCTAATATTCTTAATTAGATTTCCACTTACCAAATAACATTTGCCAGATACAAAATTATTGGTATAGTAATCAGTGATAGCAATGTGCTTAAGCCAACCAATTTAGCTCCATACTCATAATCTCCTCCATACATTTGGGAAAACATTGGTACCGTAAGCCCTACTGGCGTAGCCATAGCTATTAATACAACTTTTTTTATTTCTATTAAATATGGTGGTAAAAATTTAAATATTATCATTATTATAGCTGGAATAACGATAAGTTTTATAAATGCTACAAAGTAAGCATGTTTATCATTAAATAATGTAATTAGTTTTGACTTAGCAATATACGTACCAAGTAAAATCATAGCAATAGGTGTATTGGTTTGTCCAACAAGGTTAAACGCATCATAAAAAAGCTTTGGCAGCTTTACTGGCGAAATAAAAATAAGCAATCCAAATGCCACAGCTATTATTCCTGGATTAAATAAAACACTTTTTAAGGTAATTAAACTTTTATTATTTGATACTGTATATATTCCATAAGTGTAACTCAGTATATTAAAACAAACTAGGTATGCTGATAAAAAAAACACCTTTTCTATCCCCATTATGCTAGTAACTAGTGGAATTCCAATAAATCCTGCATTTGCAAATCCGATCGCAAATTTATCTATTCTCTGATCTTTCTTAAAGACAACTTTTCCCACAAAAAAGCCTATTAACATTGCACATAGAGAAATAGAAAAAGAAATTCCTAACTCCTTTAACTTATCTATAGAAAATTCCATTTGATAGCGTGTTAACATAATCATCGGATTAATAACCCAAACTAAAAGATTAGATATTTGTTTGGCTCCATCTTCATTAATTAATTTTTTACGATAGACTATAAAGCCAATTGCCATTAATATGTACATGATACTTACTTGTCCAACTATTGTAAAAATAATCTCCATAATACTTTATCCTTCCGTTCTAAAAATGACTTTAAATATATTAGTTCTTTACATGATAATTCATCATAAACTAACTCTTTCCTTCTGATAAATCATTATATCAATTACCTATTTTAATATACAAGTCTAAAAGCAATAAATTTAAATATTAGCAAGCTAGCCATATATATTACTAGCTTATTAACATTTAAATTTGCTTTAATTCTATATTAAGCTATAAGTTACTTCATTAATAAGTAACTCACATTCAAAAAATAACAAGTCCATTTACCAGCCTATTTTCCATTATACTTCGGCGGTAATTTGACCTAATATACACGCTATAAAGTCAATTTCCCTTCGTACTTGATGAGAAATATTCATGGCAACGTTGGACTTGATATTTATTTTCATGTATCTAAACCAAATTTATAAATTCAACATTATTGTCTCAAACATGTCACTTAGTGCTACCTGACTATCTGCAAGACCTGCCTCAAACACTACCTTAGGCATGCCATAAACTATACAAGATTCTTCTGCCTCAACTATAACATATCCATTATTATCTTTTACATTCTGGCAGCCTGCTAACCCGTCATTACCCATTCCTGTTAAAATTACAGAGACTAGCTTATCTTTAAAAATAGGCGCTGCCGAACTTAAAGTTACATTAATTGATGGCTTATATAGGCTGTCCACATTTTTCATATTCTCAACTTTGAAAACTATGCTATTATCCTCATTTCTTTCTAATAGTGTTTGGAACCCTGCTGGTGCTATATATATTTTTCCTCGCTCAAGCATATCTCCATTCTCTACTTCTTTAACATGTAGATTACATATAGTATCAAATCTTTCAGCTAACGGTCCAGTAAATCCTGGAGGCATATGTTGTATTACAATAACAGGCCTGCATAAATCTTTTGGAAATCTTGGTAATATTGATTGAAGTGCAGATGGTCCACCTGTTGAACACCCAATAATAAGCAGTTCCCTTTTCATGCGTTTTTCATCGCAATTAATCTGCTGCTCATCACACTTAATATGTTCTAAGTCTGCATTATTATCTTCTTTGTTTTTTTGTCTCTTGCTACTATCTGCAATTACTTTTAGTTTACCAAGAAAATCATTTATTGTTTCCTCTTTTGCTTCTTCGCCAACCAAAGAACTTTTTAAAAAGATGTCAATTGCTCCTAAATCTAAAGCTTTTAATGCTGTTCTAGTACCATCTTCCGTATGGTTGCTCAGCATCACAACTGGTACAGGGCAAGTTTTCGTAATTTCTTTTAGGGCACTTATTCCATCCATTTCCGGCATCTCTACATCCATTGTTACTATATCAGGTTTCAATCTTTGTATCTTTTCTATTGCGTCCAATCCATTTCTCGCAATTCCTATTATAAAAAATTGAGAATCTTTTTCTATAATGAGACTTATACATCTCCTCATAAAGGAGGAATCATCTACAACTAAAACACCATATTGTTTCATTATGCTTTCTCTCCCTTCTTATAATAAAAAATTGATGGAGTATAAATAGTATCAAAACCTGGATTAACATTGGTAATTGTTTCTGCATGACCTAAAAATAAATATCCTGTTTCATTAAGAATATTGTAAAACGAAAGAGCAGCTTTTTTAATAAATTCTGTATCAAAATATATTAAAACATTTCTGCAGAGTATTATATCAACTCTTCCAACTTCTTGTTCGATATTTTTATCAAACATATTTAAATTCTTAAACTTTACAAGTTTTCTTATCTCATCCTTAATCTTATAGTCATCTTCAATTTTATCAAAATATTTATCTAACATTCCATAAGGCATCTTCCTAAATGATAAAGATTTACTACTGTATACTCCCTTTTCAGCTTTATCTAATACTTTTTTATTAATATCCGAAGCTATTATTTCAACAGAACTTTTTTCAAAAAGCATTGTTTCTTTTATTAGCATTGCTAATGTATAGGGTTCTTCCCCACTTGAACATGCCGCACACCAAATTCTAAAAGTTTTCTCCTTTGAATAGTCTTCAAATTTGGGGAAAATATTAGTTTGCAATTCTCTTAATAGATTTTCTTCTCTAAAGAAATAAGTTTCATTTACTGTTATTAGTTCAATTAATGTATCTCTTTCTTTTTCTTCTATTTTAACGTATCCACAATATTCCCAAATATTCAGTCTAAGCTCTTTAATTCTATAGGTTATCTTACTTTCAAGTGAAGGAAGATTTTTGGAGTAGTCAATGCCACAGAATTCATATATATAACTCGCCAATTGTTCTAATGCCATAATACTCATAATTTAAAATTTCCTCCTTATATTTAAAACCACAATTTATTCCTTTGATATATAAGTTGCTCTAAGGATCTTAGAATTTAGAATTACTAAATTCTAATAATTAACCTTAATATAATTTTCCCTTAGCAACTTATATACTCATATAGAATTTATTATCTAATTATTCAACTAACTCCTCTAATGATTTTTTTATTTCTAATGTATACTCAGAAAGTTCTCTAGTAATACTTGAAGTTTTTTGAACATCTTTTACATTTAAATTAACTACATTATTTATATCTTCAATATGTTTTCTCAACTCTTCAACTTCTCTTGCTTGTACCTTAGTAGCCATTGTTACTTCACTTGCCTGTTCCGTAACATTCTTAAAATTATCTGTGATTCTATCAGTAGATTTTGTTTGTTCCTTCATAGCCCAAGTTATCTGCTTCATATCTTCCCTAGAACGTCTTACACCTTTTATAATATTTTCTACTCCTGATGCCTGATCTTTAGATGTCTCAGTAACTTGTTGTGCTACTCTTGTAACATTTTCTGCTGAATTTACAATATTCTCTCCTTGCTTTGCCTGCTCTTTTACTGCTACAGCTATTTGTCTTACCTGTTCTCTAGAATTAGTTATTCCCTTAACTACTTCTTCAACTCCTATAGCTTGTTCTTTCACTGCTCTTGTTACTTGCTCCGACTGTTCTGCTACATTTTCTACAGAAACTACAATGTCTTTCCCTTGTTTTGCTTGTTCTTTCACTGCCACTGTTATTTGTCTTACTTGTTCTCTTGCATTTTCTATACCTTTTACTATTTCGCCAACCCCAGCTGCTTGCTCTTTCATAGCTTGTGTTACCTCTGCAGTTTGGCTTGTAACCTCTCCTACTAGCTTAGTCATTGATTTTCCTTGTATTGTTTGTGCTATCATGGCATCAGTTATCTGCTTAACTTGTTCTCTTGCATTTACTACACCTTTAATAACTTCATCTACTCCATTTGCCTGTTCTTTTACTGCCCTAGTCACCTGTGCTGCTTGGCTTGTTACATTTTCTACAGACGCAACAATATTTTGACCTTGTTTTGCTTGTTCTTTTACTGCCACGGTTATTTGTCTAACTTGCTCTCTTGAATTTACTATTCCCTTAACTATTTCTTCTACACCTATTGTTTGCTCATTAGTCACTGCAGATATTTGAGCTGCTTGATTTGTTACATTTTCTACCGCTGCTACAATATCTCTACCTTGTTTTGCCTGTTCTTTTACTGCCACAGTTACTTGTCTAACTTGCTCTCTTGCATTTGCAACACCTTTTATTACTTCCTCTACCCCATTTGCTTGTTCTTTTACTGCTGTAGTCACCTGTGCTGCTTGATTTGTTACATTTTCTACAGATTCAATAATATCTTGTCCTTGTTTTGCTTGTTCTTTTACTGCTACTGTTATTTGTCTTACTTGCTCCCTTGAATTTGTTACACCTTTTATTACTTCATCAATTCCTGCCGCTTGCTCTTTTACTGCTACTGCAACTTCATTAGTTTGATTAACTACATTTTCTATAGACAAGGCTATATTTTGCCCTTGTTTTGCCTGTTCTTTTACTGCTACTGTTATTTGCCTTACTTGTTCCTTAGCATTCACAACACCTTTTATTACTTCCTCTACGCCAGCTGCTTGTTCCTTCACTGCTATTACAACCTCATTTGTTTGATTAACAACGTTATTTATAGCCTTACTAATATTTCCACCTTGAATTGCTTGTTCTTTCACTGCTACTGTTATTTGTCTTACTTGTTCTCTTGAATTTTCAACACCTTTTATTATTTCATCTATGCCAATAACTTGTTCTTTTACTGCCATTGCAACTTCATCTGCTTGATTTGTTACATTTTCTACAGCTCCAACAATATTTTGTCCTTGTTTGGATTGCTCATTCATTGCTATATTAATTTGCAACACTTGTTCTCTTGCATTTGCTACACCCTTTATTACATTTTCTACACTTATGGCTTGTTCCTTTGTAGCTTGTGTAACCATAGATGCTTGATTAGTAACGCTTCTCATAGATTCTAGTATTTCTCTACTTCCTTTATTTTGACTGTCAGTTGCCAGAGTTATTTCTTTGATTTCATTAGTAACATTTTCAATTCCACCAACTATTTTTTCTATTACAGTCCCGACTTCATTGCTTAATCTCGATCCATATTCAACTTTCTCAGTGCCAACTTCTATTGCCTTAATTGCATTGGTAGTTTCTCCTTGGATTCCTTTTATAAGTTCAGATATTTCCTTTGTAGCTGTAGCCGTTCTCTCAGCTAGTTTTCTCACTTCATCAGCTACTACTGCAAATCCTTTTCCGTGTTCTCCCGCTCTTGCAGCTTCAATTGCCGCATTTAAAGCAAGTAAATTTGTTTGATCTGCTATATCATCTATTACATCTATGATGCTTCCAATTTTATCAGAACTCTTTCCTAAGTTAGTTATTACACTTTCTGCCTTGTGAATAACCTCAGATATTTCACCTATAGCCACTAATGTATTAGCTACAGCTGTTTGTCCATCCTTAACATCTGATTTTACTACGTCACTTAATGAATTTACGTTTTGAGCATTTTGCGCCACTTGGCTTATTGAAGCCGCCATGTCCTCAACCGTCTTATAAGTTTCATTTGAAGTTCTTTGCAGTTCTTCAGCATTACCAGCTACTCCTTGAATAGATTTGCCCATTTCTTCTATAGATGCAGATATTTCTTCCACTGATCTTGTAGTACTCTCACTATTTCCTGCTACTTGCTGAATAGATACTACTACCTCTTGTACCGCAGCCGCCGCTTCATTTGCAGAGCCTCTTAAACTTTCAGCATTTCCTGCTACTCCCCTAACTGATTTACCCATTTGTTCTACTGATGACGATATTTGTTCAACTGAGCTTGCTGTACTCTCACTATTTCCTGCTACTTGTTGTATTGATGCTACCATTTCTTGTATAGCCGCTGCTGATTCATCTGTTGAAACTTTTAAACTTTCTGTATTAGTAGCTACTCCTTTTATTGATACACCCATTTCTTCAATTGATGATGATATTTCTTCTACTGAACTTGCTGTACTTTCACTATTTCCTGCTACTTGCTGGATTGATGCTACCATCTCTTGAACTGCAACTGATGATTCTTCTGTAGATCCTTTTAAATTTTCAGCATTACCTGCTACTCCTTTTATTGAAGCTCCTATTTCTTCAATTGATGATGATATTTCTTCTACTGAACTTGCTGTACTTTCACTATTTCCTGCTACCTGCTCTATTGAAACAACCATTTCTTGGACTGCGGCTGTAGCTTCTTCTGCTGAACCTTTTAAACTTTCTGCATTTCCTGCTACTCCCTTTATTGATTTTCCCATTTGTTCTATTGAAACTGATATTTCTTCTACTGATTTTGCTGTACTTTCACTATTTCCTGCTACCTGCTCTATTGAAACAACCATTTCTTGGACTGCGGCTGTAGCTTCTTCTGCTGAACCCTTTAGACTTTCTGCATTCCCTGCTACTCCCTTTATTGACTTTCCCATTTGTTCTATTGATGATGATATTTGTTCTACTGAGCTTGCCGTGCTTTCACTATTCCCTGCTACTTGCTGAATTGATGCTACTACTTCTTGAACAGCCATTGTAGATTCTTCTGCTGAACCTTTCAGACTTTCTGCATTTCCTGCTACTCCCTTTATTGATTTTCCCATTTGCTCTATAGATGCTGATATCTGCTCCACTGAGCTTGCTGTACTTTCACTATTTTTTGCAACTTGTTCAATTGATGCTACAATTGATTGCACAGATACTTCTGTATTTTCAGCAGTATCCTTCAACCCCTCTGCATTTTTTGCAACACCTTGTATTGATTTTCCCATTTCCTCTATAGATGCTGATATTTGTTCTACTGAACTTGCTGTGCTTTCACTATTTCCTGCCACTTGCTGAATTGATGCTACTACTTCTTGAATTGATGCAGTCACCTCTTTTGCTGAAGAAGTTAAACTTTCTGCATTTCCCGCTACTCCTTTAACTGATTTCCCCATTTGCTCTACTGAGGAAGATATTTCTTCCACTGATTTTGATGCGCTCTCCCCATTACCTGCTACTTGCTGGATTGATGCCACCATTTCCTGAATTGATTCTGAAACTTCCTTCGCTGATCCAGTCATTTCTTCCGCATTACCTGCTACAACTTTAATTGATCTGCCCATTTCCTCTATTGAATTTGATATTTCTTCAATTGAGCCTGATACACTTTCGCTATTACCTGCAACCTGTTTTGATGATACAGCTATTTCCTCAAGTGAGCTTTGCGACTTTTGAGCGACATTCGCTAATTGCTCTGCATTTATCACAACTCCATTTATAGATTTAGACATTTCACTTGTGAGAGAATTTACTGACTTCACAGCTTCTGATTGATCAATTGTTCCTTTTGTAACTTGTTCATTTATATTTGATAATTCTTTTAATTTCTCATCAAGCTTTTTAGATGCAAAAACTGCATTATCTACACTTCTTAAACCTCCTATAAGCTTAATTCCAATATTTCTTTTAAAACTACCCATTTATTATACGCCTCCACACTTTTTGATCTTTTGCTTATTAAATTTCATTATTACTGAAATTATTATTGTCTTTTATGTTTTTGCTACTAATCATTCTCGATATTCCTACAACGTCAAATATATGCGCAACACTTCCATCACCAAGTATTGTTGCACCCGATATCCCCTCAATTTTTCCTATGTAAGAGCCTAAAGGTTTAACTACTATTTCTTGATTTCCAACTAATTCATCAACTACAATACCGAATCTTTTTTCTGCGATACCTAAAACTACAATGAACACATTTTTCTTTTTATTTTCCCTAGGCAATTCAAAATAATCATGGAGCCATACTAGAGGATGAACTTTATCTCTAATAACAACAACAGATTGATTTTTCACATATTCAATCTCATCTTTAGGCTTTCTCACAATCTCAATTATATTGCTCATCGGTAACGCATAAGTTTCATTATGAATCTTCACCAGTAATCCTGCGAGTATTGCAAGAGTTAGTGGTAATTTAATCGTAAATTTACTACCTTCTCCTTCTTTTGTTTCTACATCAATAATTCCATTTAATTTATCTATATGATTTCTAACAATGTCCATTCCTACGCCTCTTCCTGAAACGTCACTTACATTATTAGCTGTTGACAGCCCCGTTTGAAAAATAAGATTTATTATCTCATGTTCTGATAATGCTTCTGCCTCCTGAACTGAAATTACTTCTTTCTTAATTGCTGATTGCTTTATCTTTTCTAAATTTAAGCCAGCACCATCATCTTCAATTGTCACAATTACATGGTTTTCTTGATGAAATGCCTTTATTTTCAAAGTTCCTTTTGAAGGCTTATCTTTGCCTATACGAGTACTGGGTTTTTCTATTCCATGGTCTAGGGAATTTCTTACAAGATGAATCAAAGGATCAGTAATATCTTCAATTATAGTTCTGTCCATTTCTGTCTCTCCACCCTCAAGAACCAAGTCCACCTCTTTTTCTAATGAATTAGCAAGATCTCTTACCAACCTCGGGAATCTACTAAATAGCTGTTGCACTGGCACCATACGAGCTTTCATTATGCTTTCTTGAAGTTCGCTAACTACTCTTGATACACGACTTGATATTCCAATTAAATCTTCTACTGAATCATCAGCTATATATTTATTATGTAAATTGTTACTTACTTGAGCAATTCTAGTTTGTTCAATAACCATCTCTCCAACTAAATTCATCATATGTTCAAGACGTTCTATATCGACTCTAATGGTTTGTGATAATTTTTTTTCATTTCTTATGTCTTGTGAAACTTTTTTTTCACTGCTTATCTCATCAATTTTTTCCGTTGCCATTTCTCTATTTACATTAGTTATATTTTTTTTATCCTGAGTAACTACCTTTTCTTTATCTAATTTCGTAAATTCATAATCAAACACACTAACATTATCAATATCCATTAATTCATGCTTAATTCTCAACTCAAGTTCTTTTGCTCCTAATTCACAAATTAATAAATAATTTATAGTATTAATATTTTCATCTTCATCCAATAGTTCTAATACATTGGGACTAGATCCTATAACCTCTCCCATATCATTTAGCGAATTAAGTATAAGAAAAGCTCTCGTTGCTTTCATAAGACTATCCTCTGAGATCTTAATCTCACAAACAACACAAGAGCGCCCATTTAGCTTTTCATTTTCTATTGTATGTCTTTTCTCATCATCTAACTCAAATACTATCCTCTCATTGTCACCTTCATGACTAATTTCACTTTTTACTCCAATAAATTGATTGCCTTCAGTTTTGTCCACGTCAATACTTTGCATACATCTAAGTTTTCCTATGATATCATCAATGTTTACTTCCGTATCATTCTTATATTCTATAAAATCTCTTTTTAATAAAGTTAAGCAGTCAGTACATTCAAACAAAACGTTAATTATTGGCTCCGTTACTTCCATAAAATTATTCCTAATTTTATCAAGCACATTTTCCATTTCATGAGTAAGAGTTTTCATCTTTTCATACCCCATAGCTGAAGAGGATCCTTTTAATGTATGTGCTACCCTAAAAATATCTTGTATAACTTTACTAACTTCATCTTTCTTTTCTAATTCTAAAATTCCTTGTTCTAAAAGTTGTATCTGCTCTTCCACTTCATCCAAAAATGCACTTACCATTTCAGGCATTTCATATATATTAGACATTTCACACCTCCCCCTAATCATGAAGAACTACATCTATCTTCAATAAACTTATTACTCCATTCCCCGTAATTCCTATTCCTTCAAAGTACTCCCCATCAATACCTGCAACAACTTTTGGCGTTGGTTGGATATCATTGAATTGTATAACTGAGTCAACCTTGTCCACAATTATACCAATCATCTCTTCTCTACTTTTTACCACTATTATTCTAGTTTCTTTAGTTCTAGCGCATTCTATTAGTTTAAACCTTTTATGTAAATTGACTACCGGAATTACCTTTCCTCTTAAATTAATAACGCCTTCCAAAAAGAACTTACTATTATGTGTTGGAGATATTTGCTGCATCCTAATAATTTCATAAACATCACTAATTTTAAGAGCATACTTCTCACTTGCTAATTCAAAAGCAATATGTTGAATATCCAATAAATCATTCATATAATATTCCTCCACAAATATTTAGTAAAATTCACTATAATCTTTTTAAAGTGTCCACTAAATAATCTTCTTTATATGGTTTTATAATCAAGCCTTCTCACATCCCCTCCTACAAATACAAGTTCATTAATATTTTTTTATTTTTTATAATTTAATTTTATATACGTTTCAAAAACTAATATTTAATTATCTGCACCACAAAAAAATATTGATTCCTACTAATTTTATAGTATAATTTTTAGTCTTATTTGTCAATAATGATATTATATTGTTCAAAGTGGCAATATATTGTACTAATTGGTATTATCATCTAATAGTTTTTATTAATTTATATAATTAAATGATGTTTTCATATTGAAATTTCATTTTACCTTTTCTATAAATTTCTACAAAAAAAAATAGACTCAAGTAGCTTAAAATCTACTTCGAGCCTATATTTGCTGTAAAACACCACATCTAATTCGTAATTTATATTCTATTTACTTTTTTTCATTAATAAAAGTTTCTATCTATACACACTAAAATTCCAATTTTATTTAGCTATATTATTTCCAAAAATGGAATTATGATTCGACATCTATATAGAGATTTTTTTATAATTTTTTTAAATTTATATTATGCTCATCCTAAAATTAATAGAATTTTTAACTAGTATATTTCTTATTATATATGTTGCAATTCACAATGCACATTTCACAATTCACAATTACAGCTATAATTCTTGTGATATTTTTAGAATTATGATGAAGAATTATTTTTGCAATATATATGAAACAGTATTTTTTAAGTTTTAAATTTCCACATTTCTATATTACTAAATATTATACAAATATATCACTTATATCCAAATCTGTTCTTCTTGAAAAATCAATAAGTTCATTATTAATTTTTACAATGGGACTTAATATATCATTGGGCGGTATATACATAATTTCACCCATCCTGCCATCCTCAAGCTTTACCTTCATCCCTATATAATATGGGCTTATATTTTCTAAAAGTGTAAAAATAACTGATGTATCATATAATTTCATCCCTTCAGTCAAAAACATTTGAAATGTTTTAAATGGTGTTACTCCTTTCTTATATACTCTATTTGATGTCATCGCATCAAATGTATCTGCTGCTGCAACAATCTTTGCATTTAATGTAATATCTCTTCCTAGTTTTCCAAACGGATAGCCAGATCCATCGATTCTTTCATGGTGCATGAGTATTGCATCTTTTATACTTCTACTAAAATAATTATAATCATTTATTATATCATATCCCAAAATAGTATGTTTCTTAATTTCATCAAATTCTTCTCTTGTTAGCCTACTTGGCTTGTTCAATATTTCATTGTCTATTTTAATCTTGCCGATATCATGAAGAAGTCCCGATTCAATAATTTCCTTAACTGTGTCTGAAGATAAATTCATCCACTTTGCTATAAGCATTGAATATATTGCTACATTTATACAATGCGTATAAGTATATTCATCTGCTTCCTTTAACGCAGCTAAACACTTAATTATAATGTTAGGTTCATCTAAATACTTTATTATTGATTTAGATATTTTAGAAATACTCTCAGTATTCATGTTATCCGTTGTAATTAATTCATTTATTACCTCTTTAATATTGTATATACTTACATCATAGTCCTCTTTAAATTCTTTAATTTTATCAATATTGCTCTTGCCCAAGCTATTGTTTCCTTCAGAAACATAGATATAAATACTATATTCACCAAGACTAATCAATTTATCTATTATATATGAATTAAGTATTGTATTTTTAGACGCTAATTTTAAACCATTACATATTATATCCTCAGCCAAAATCATACCAGGTTTACAATCAAACAATAATATTTTATGTTTCATAAAATTAATCACCTCTATCCATCTACATTAAACTTTATCATCAAATAATTTCTTTTTCAATAAAACAAATATAAATATAGTATATTTTTCCTTATATTATAACATAATAATACATTATATAATTTGAAATCTAGTAATTGTATTTATTATTAGTAAAGGTGACTAAAAAAGCCTCAAAAACAATTTTCCAATCATTTTCGAGGCTTCTTTAATTTATTTTATATATTCTATATTCAAGAGAACCCGTTTATGCATTTTCTATTTAGTACTATGAAAAACTACTTTTCTATAAGTCTCAAATTTAACCCATTTATTCAAGAACTCTCCTAGAGTTTTCTCGTTAGTTTCTTTGTATTCATTTAAGAATTTTGCAATTTCCTCATTAGAATTTACCCCAACTTCAAATCCTCTACCATTAATAACTGGAACTTCTTGATATTTATAATCGTCAATAGATTTAATATTAGTAATCTTCTTATCACGTACTTCGATTGCTACTCCATCGCGAAGAACTAATAAATCAAAAGTCTCTGGATATTCATAACTATCGCCTTTTATTGGAAGTTCATTACCTATAGTATAAGTCTTTTCTTCTGGCTTATATTTGAAGATAGATAAAGTTTCTGTATCATAATAGAATTCTTCAAAAATATCTCCTCTTGCTTTTAATTCATTATGTTCAAAAGCAAATTTTGCATTTTTAGTATCATTATTATGAACATCTTCTATAACACCACAAGCTGATGTCATATTAGTGATACGGTCTATTAAAATAAGTTCTCCTAATGTTTTATGTGCATCAAACTTATCAACAACTATCTTTTCAGATAATAAAATATCACATGCTGCTATTTCATTTTTTGTTAAATAACCAGTTGGTAAATGCTCTCCAGTGTTAACATCAATTTTATATTTTACATCTGTAACAACACCAGTCAACATCTTAGTACCTACTTTTACAAAGTATTCTTTACCAGCTGTTAATTCTGAGTCATCCATCCAAAGAATCTTTGCACTAATTAGCTTACTTGTAGTAATATCAGTTCCTTTTGTAAGTACACAGCCTCTTGATACATCAACTTCTTTATTAAGTTGTATTGTAACAGCTTGACCTTTTCCTGCATTTTGTGATTCCCTATCAGTAATATGAATACTTTTTACTAATGCTTTTTCATTGCTAGGAAGTGTCGTAATTTCATCTCCTACAGAAATGCTTCCAGCTTCAATTTCACCTTGGAATCCTCTGAAAGTATGATTTGGTCTACATACTCTTTGAACAGGCATATAGAAACCTTCTTCAGACTTACTATCAATCTCTACATTTTCTAGATATGGTAAAAGTGCTTCCCCTGCATACCATGGAGTATTTTCTGATTTCTTAGTAACGTTGTCTCCTTCTGTAGCTGACACAGGAATTATATTAACATTTTCTAATGAAAGTTCATTTACTAGCCCCTTAATTTGCTCTTCAATTTCTAGAAATCTTTCTTGACTGTAGCCTACTAAATCAATCTTATTAACTGCAAATACAAAATTCTTTACACCCATTAAGGAACAAATTCTTGCATGTCTTCTTGTTTGAACTAATACCCCTTGCTTTGCATCTATCAATATAATAGCAAGCTCTGCAAAGGATGCACCTACAGCCATGTTTCTAGTATATTCTTCATGCCCTGGAGTATCTGCTACTATAAAACTTCTATTATCAGTTGTAAAATAACGATATGCGACGTCTATTGTAATTCCTTGCTCACGTTCCGCCATTAAGCCATCTAATAATAGAGAATAGTCTATTGCTCCACCTCTGCTTCCAACTTTGCTATCTAATTCTAAAGCTTTTTCTTGGTCTGCATATAAAAGCTTTGAATCATATAAAATATGCCCAATAAGAGTAGATTTTCCGTCATCTACACTACCACATGTTATAAACTTTAATAAGCTCTTCATCTTAGAAATACCCCTCTCTCTTTCTTCTTTCCATACTACCTGCTGCTTCACTATCAATAACTCTAGTTGTTCTTTCAGATGATACGGCACTAAGGGTTTCCTCAATAATCGCATCCAAAGTAACTGCATCTGATTCAAAACCACCTGTTAATGGATAACATCCAAGGGTTCTAAATCTTATTTTTTTATGCTCAACTTTTTCACCTGGTAATAACTTCAATCTATCATCATCTACCATAATAATATTGCCATCACGCTCAATGCATGGTCTTTCTTTTGCAAAATATAAAGGAACTATATCAATATTTTCACGCTTTATATACTGCCAGATATCATTTTCAGTCCAATTTGAAATTGGGAAAACTCTCATACTTTCACCTTTATTTATTTTAGTGTTATAAAGCTTCCACATTTCTGGTCTTTGATTTTTAGGATCCCATGCTTGTGCTTCATTTCTGAAAGAGAAAATTCTTTCCTTTGCACGAGATTTTTCTTCATCACGACGTCCTCCGCCGAATGCTGCTGTAAATCCATATTTACTCAAACCTTGTTTTAAAGCTTGTGTCTTCATGATATCAGTATATGCTGAACCGTGATCAAAAGGATTAATCCCTTGCTTTATGCCTTCTTCATTTGAATGGACAATCATCTCAATTCCTAATTTTTCTGCCGTCTTATCACGAAATTCGATCATTTCTTTAAACTTCCATGTTGTATCTATATGCATGAAAGGAAATGGTGGCTTTTCAGGATAAAATGCTTTCATTGCAAGATGTAACATAACAGAACTGTCTTTACCAATTGAATATAGCATTACTGGCTTTTCACATTCTGCTGCTACTTCTCTAATAATATAAATTGCTTCTGCTTCTAATTTATCAAGATGTGATAATTCGCTCATATATTAGTCCCCCTATTTGCTAATCTAAATTTTTAAATATATTTATTGTGAATTGTGTATTGCATTTATTAATATTGATTTGAATCCTTACGGTTTATCTTAATTGAATGCTCTGTTCCATCAGTTTCTTCAATCTTCCAATCTGCAATATCATCTTTAAATTTAACTGTAAGTTTGCTTCCTCTTCCACCCATATCTGCTCCTAGATATAATGAAATCGAGCCTGTAGGGCATTCTTTTATGCAAGAAGAGCATCCCCAGCAATCTTTAGGATATTTTATATATACTTTCTTGCCATCTTCAGTTGATTTTATAAGACTTCCTGGACACACAGCTAAACATCTTTTGCATCCTATGCATTTATTTTTATTAATTGCTATGCTCATATGTTTCACCTCTTCCCACTAAATCTCTATATAACATTGTAAGTTTGCCATCTACAAGCTTCGAATTAACATATTTTAACCATTCATCGCTTTTCTCTGGATAATCAAGATTTTCTGCAAAGCTGTGCCATCTAGTTTCTTTTCTCGCTTTTAAATGGGCAATTACAGATTTACAAAGAGTAAGTCTCTCTTTTAACTCATATACAAACATCAATTCATGCATATCTTCTGCATAAAGACTTTCACTCAATTTCTCAATTTGCTCAATTTTCTCCATTGCAAGTTCAAGTTGCTTTTCATTGAACTGATAACTACTTCCAATTCCACCTGCATAAGTATCCATTACTTTCTGCATCGCTTCTTCAAGTTGTTCAAAATTGAATATCTGATTTTCAGAGTTTAATACTTTTTCAACTTCTTCTTTCTTTTTCTTTATAAGTAAATCTTCTTCAGCTGTTGATAAAGTAACAACATCTTTATCACTATTATTTATTGCTTCAACTGCTGCCTTTGCTGCAATTTCGCCTTCTACTAGTGCTCCTGTAACATACTTTTGTGGACATCCACCAGCTACATCACCTGCTGCATAAAGACCTTTTATTGTAGTTTCTCTTTTAGTATCAACCCAATATCCACTAGCAGTATGCCCACCTACTATGTATGGTTCTGTTCCTTCAATTTCTACATTCTGCTCACTTGGGTTTTTACCTGACTCTATCCATTTTAAAGTTTGGCTAGGAGCCATGTTTAAATATGCTTTCTTTAATTCTTCATCTTGAGCAGAGGTAATTCCTTCTGTTCTTAAATAACAAGGCCCTCTTCCCTCTTGATTTTCCTTTACTGTTCCATAAACTCTTTCTGATGTAGTTAGACCATATTTTGTTTCATAAACTTCTCCTTTTGAATTTACCTGCTTTGCTCCTACACCTTGAGCAATTGTACCTGTTGGAGCAATTGTGTCCTTACATCTCAAAGCAATAAATCTCATTTCAAAAGTAGTCATTTCAGCCCCTGCTTTTATTCCCATTGAATACCCTGCACCAGTGTTGAAAGGAGGATACCACATTTTATGTCTTGAAAAACCTGGATTGTTAGGTTTGTAAAGACCTGCTGCTCCACCAGTTGCGCATATTACTTTTTTTGCTCTAATTTCATATAGAATTTCTTCTTCTACACCAACTGCAAAAGCACCAAGTATCTGATTATCTTTTACAATATAATCAATAACATTAACTTGATTCATAACAGTAACATCATTTAGTTCCTGCACTGCATCTGCTAAAATAGGTTTAATATTTTCACCATTAATTTTTATATTTCTATTTCCTCTAGCCACATATTCGCCATTTTCATCTTTTAAAATAACAAGCCCTAAATCCTCTAACTTTTTTGTTACCTTATTTAAACCTTGTGACATTGTAAGAAGTAGATCTTCACGCACAATATTATCTGCATCCTTTTTTGCATAATCAACATAGTCTTCAGGAGTTCTTCCTTTTACTATATATGCATTGATTGCATTTACTCCGGCTGCTAAGCATCCGCTTCTCTTAATATTAGCTTTTTCAAGGATAAGTACGGATGCATTAGAATTTTCACGTATGGTTAAGGCCGCATAGCACCCAGCAGTACCTCCTCCAATAATTAATATATCAGTTTCTAATTGTTTTACTTGAACGTTCTTACTCATAGCATATCTCCTTTTTTTAAGGTCAATATTTACTAAATAAACACAGAGATTATTATTCCCTGCATTTTTAAACACTGATTTTTATTTATACAAAGCTCAAATATATTTAATCTTTGTCTTTATTCATGGATGATATTTAAATAAATACAGACATTTCTTCTGTTTTAATCTTATTTTCCACAACATTTGCACTTTTTTCATCAAATGCATAAACTCTATGGATTAAAACGAAAACTTCTTCACCAATTTTTAATTCTTCATCTTCCAAGCTACGGTATCCATAAAATATTTGGTTCCCTACCTGTACATCTATTTCAAGATTATTTCCTCTAAATGCAATACCTTTTACAATTCCTTTTTCTGCTGCAAGAGGAGTCAAAATCTCCTTATCATTTTTAGCAATTTGTATAAACTCAGGACGTACTATCGCCTTTGTTTCTTTAGGGTTTACAACTTCAAATCCTTTTAGCTTAGTATAATCATCTATTAGATTCGATTCACCAATAAATTGTGCTACGAAATGAGTCTTTGGATTCTTATATATCTCAACCGGACTACCTTTCTGCTCAATTTTCCCTCTATTTGTTATTATTATTTCATCTGCTACTTCTACCGCTTCATCTTGGTCATGGGTTACAAAGATGCTTGTTATTCCTAATTTAGATATCGTTTCTCTAAGCCATCTTCTAAGTTCTTTTCTTACCTTAGCATCAATTGCTGCAAAAGGCTCATCTAGTAGTAACAGCTGTGGGTTAGGTGCAAGTGCTCTAGCAAAAGCTACACGTTGTCTTTGTCCACCAGACAATTGACCTGGATACCTTTTTTCAAGGCCCTTAAGGCCAATAAGTTCTATAAGTTCCATAACCCTCTCATGTATATAATCTTTTTTAGCTTTTTGTACCACAAGACCAAACGCTACATTATCATAAACTGTCATATGACGAAATAGAGCATAACTTTGAAATACAAAGCCAATTCCTCTTTTTCCTGGTTCTATGTCATTGACTTTTACTCCATTAATAATGATATCTCCTTCATCTGGAGTTTCAAGACCTGCTATCATTCTAAGTATAGTAGTCTTGCCACTTCCACTTGGACCTAAGAGACCAATTAATTTTCCCTGCTCTATCCTAAAACTAACATTGTCAGATGCCTTATAATCTCCGAATCTTTTATTAATATTCTTTAGTTCCACATACATACATACTAGACCCCCTTCTTAGTTTTCCATTCCACAATATTACGTAATATTAAGACCATAATCGCAATAATTACCAATATAGAAGCGACTGCAAAAGCTGCTGAAAATTGATATTCGTTATATAAGATTTCAATGTGTAATGGTAAAGTATTGGTCTTTCCTCTAATATG